>NZ_VRUT01000174.1:0-8985 GCF_008039465.1 Methylobacterium sp. WL120
GCGAAGGCGCGCCTCGCCGCGCTGCCGGCCGCCTGAGCGGTCGGCGGCAAACCCGATGCGGCGGCCGTCCGGTCCGAGCCCCCACGCCGACCCGGGCTACACCGCCCTGAAGGCGCGGATCATCGCGCGCACCGGCCACCACTACTACGCCGACAAGGACGACCTGCTGTTCGACCGCCTGCGGCGGCGGTTCAAGGCCTGCAACGTGGCCGACGCCGCCGCCTACGACGCGCGCCTGGACGACGGCGCCGGCGAGTGGGCGGCGCTGGAGGCCGAGATCACGATCGGCGAGACCTTCTTCTTCCGCTACGCCGAGCAGTTCGCCGCGTTGCGCGAGACCATCCTGCCCGGCCTGGTCGCGGCCCGCGGGACCGAACGCACCCTCCGGGTCTGGAGCGCCGGCTGCTCGACCGGCGCCGAGCCCTACTCGGTGGCGATCCTGCTGCATCAGCTGCTCGGGCCGGCGCTTCCCGACTGGCGGGTCTCGGTCGTCGGCACCGACATCAGCATCGCCGCGCTCGCCACCGCGCGGGCGGCCGAGTTCGGCCGCTGGGCCCTGCGGACGCTGCCGGTGGAGGAGCGCGTGCGCTACTTCCACCGCGTCCCGGCGAGCCCCGGCGCGACCCGCGAGGGCGGCTACGCTCTGCGGCCGGAGTTCCGGCGCATGGTGCGCTTCGAGCGCCAGAACCTGATGAGCCTCCTCGACGGCAGCATGCCCGAGGGTTTCGACGGGTTCGACCTCATCCTGTGCCGCAACGTCCTGATCTATTTCAGCGCCGAGACCGTCGCCGGGATCGTGCGGGCGCTGGGACGGCGCCTGCGCCCCGGCGGCTGGCTGCTGATCGGCCACGCCGAGCCCCACCCGGCCTTCGCCGGCTGGCTCGAGGCGGTGAACCTGCCGGGCACCGTCGCCTATCGCCGGCCGCCCGAATCGGCTCCTGCACCGCAACCCGAGACTCGCGGGGAGCCGCCGCCGTCCTCGCCCCTCGTCGAAGCATCGTCGTTCGAATTCCGTCCGGCGGCAGACATGCTCCTCGAGGCCTCCGGCGCGTCGGCCGTCGCCGAGATCGTCCGCCCGGCGCCGGCCGCGAAGGCTGCGGCCCCGATCGATCCGGCGTCCGCGGTGGTCATGACGCCCGACCTGACGGCGGAGGACGTGGCGCTCGCCGTCCGCCGCGGGGGCGGCACCCCGGTCGTCGTGCTGCTCACCGATGGGCGCGCCAACGTCGACCGCACCGGGACTCCGGGCCGGCCGCGCGCCGCCGAGGACGCGCGCGCGGCAGCCCTGCGTTTCCGCGCGGCAGGATACGCTGCGATCCTCATCGACACCGCACCGCGACCCCAGGATTCGGCGCGCGCGCTGGCCGAGGCGATGGGCGCCCGCTATCTCCCGTTGCCGCAGGCCGACGCCCGCAAGCTCAGTGCCGCGGTACGTGCCGCGGGCGAGGCGGCGTGACGGCGCGGGTCGGCAAGCTCGGGGAACGATGACACGCATGTCCGAGGACCGCCCGGATTGGGAGCGCGAGGGGCGCGACTGGCCGCATCGTGACGCGAGCCGCTTCGTCGAGGCCTCCGGTTTGCGCTGGCACGTGCAGGAGATGGGACCGGCCGACGCCCCCGTGCTGCTCCTCGTCCACGGGACGGGTGCGGCGACGCATTCCTGGCGCGGGCTGATGCCGGCGCTGGCCGGTCGCTTCCGCGTGATCGCGCCGGACCTGCCCGGCCACGGCTTCACCGATCCGTTGCCCGCCGGCCGCCTGTCGCTTCCCGGCATGGCGTCGGCGCTCGCCGACCTCACGACGCAGCTCGGCGTGCATCCGGCGGTGGCGGTCGGCCACTCGGCGGGCGCTGCGATCCTGGCGCGGACCTGCCTCGATGGGCGGCTCGCGCCGCGGCTGCTGGTGGCGCTGAACGGCGCCCTCAAGCCGTTCCCGGGCCTCGCGTCGATCCTGTTCCCGAGCATGGCGCGGATGCTGTTCCTCAACCGGATGACGCCCAAGATCTTCGCCTGGACGGCGGACCGCGCCGCGGTGCAGCGGCTGATCCAGGGCACCGGTTCGCGCCTCGACCCGGCCGGCCTCGACCTCTACCGCCGCCTGTTCCAGAAGCCCGCCCACGTGGCCGGGGCGCTCGGCATGATGGCAAACTGGAACCTCGACGCCCTCGATCGTGAGCTGCCGCGGCTCGCGGTGCGCACGCTCCTCGTCGTCGGCTCCGACGACAAGGCGATCGCCCCCGACACCGCCTTCGCCGTCCGCGACCGCCTGCCCAACGCCCGCGTCGAGCTGATGCGCGGCCTCGGCCACCTCGCCCACGAGGAGGCGCCCGAGCGCGTCGCCGCGGCGATCGTCGCAGAGGTCGAGGCAATCGGCCTGCTCCCCGAGTCGCGACCGAACTGAAGTCTCGCCCCTCAGAATGGCTCTTGCCTGAGGCCGGCTTTCGCCCCTAGTGTCAAACCATGTTGACACTAGGGGCGTCAGACACGTTGACACGCACCGACCGCCGGCCCCACGCCGTCATCGTCGGCAGCGGCTTCGGCGGGCTCGCCGCCGCGATCCGGCTCGGCGCCCGCGGTTATCGCGTGACGGTGCTCGAACGCCTCGACAAGCCAGGCGGGCGGGCGCGGGTCCACCGGCAGGACGGCTTCACCTTCGACGCCGGCCCGACCATCGTCACCGCGCCGTTCCTGTTCGAGGAGCTCTGGGCGCTGTGCGGGCGGCGCATGGAGGACGACGTCACCTTGGTACCGATGCGGCCCTATTACCGCATCCGCTTCGACGACGGCGCCACCTTCGACTATTCTGGCGACCTCGCCGCCATGCGGGCGGAGGTCGCGAAGTTCTCGCCCGCCGACGTCGCCGGCTACGAGCGCTTCATGGCGCAGAGCGAGGCGATCTTCCGCGTCGGCTTCGAGGAACTCGGCCACGTGCCCTTCGGAAAGATCCGCGACATGCTGCGGATCGCCCCCGACCTGGTGCGGCTCGGTGGCCACCGAAGCGTCTACGACGTGGTGGCCAAGTACATCCGCGACGAGCGCCTGCGCACCATCTTCAGCTTCCACCCGCTACTGATCGGCGGCAGCCCGTTCCGGGCGAGCGCGATCTACTGCCTGATCGCCCACCTCGAGCGGCGCTGGGGCGTGCACTTCGCCATGGGCGGCACCGGTCGCCTCGTCGACGGCCTCATCGGCCTGATCGCGGGGCAGGGTGGTTCGCTCCGCTGCAACGCGGAGGTCGCCGAGATCACCGTCGCCGGCGGCGCCGCGACCGGAGTGCGCCTCGCCGACGGCGAGACCATTCCCGCCGACATCGTCGTGTCCAACGCCGATTCCGCGCACACCTACCGCAATCTGCTCCCGGCTTCCGCCCGCCGACGCTGGACCGACCGCAAGGTCGAGCGCGCCCATTCCTCCATGGGCCTGTTCGTCTGGTACTTCGGCACGAAGCGGAAATACCCGGACGTCGCCCACCACACCATCCTGATGGGGCCGCGCTACCGCGCGTTGATCGACGACATCTTCCGCAAGAAGCGCCTTGCCGACGACTTCTCGCTCTATCTCCATAGGCCGACCGAGACCGACCCGATGCTGGCGCCGCCGGGATGCGACGCGTTCTACGTGCTCTCGCCGGTGCCGAATCTCGCCGGCGGCCAGGATTGGGCCGCGCTCGCCGAACCCTACCGAAGGCGCATCGAGGCGTCCCTCGAGGCGACGGTGCTGCCAGGCCTGTCGTCCGAGATCGTCACCTCGAAGGTGACGACGCCGCAAAATTTCTGCGACGACTTCCTCAGCTTCCGCGGCTCCGGTTTCGGACTCGAGCCGGTGCTGACGCAGTCGGCGTGGTTTCGGCCGCACAACGCGTCGGAAGACGTGCGCAACCTGTTCCTGGTCGGCGCGGGCACTCATCCCGGCGCCGGCCTGCCCGGCGTCCTGTCCACGGCCCGCGTCCTCGATACGGTGGTTCCCGATGCGCGCGTCTTCGCCTGAGTCGCTTCCGGCCGAGTTCCTGGCCGCCCTGCGCCCGGCCTCGTCGCACGCGTCGGAGGCCGACCACGCCGCCTGCCGCGCCGCGATCCGCACGGGGTCGCGCAGCTTCTACGCCGCCTCGCATCTGCTGCCGCCGAGCGTCCGGCGCGCGGCCTACGGGCTCTACGCCTTCTGCCGGATGTCGGACGACCTCGTCGACGAGGCGGAATCCGGCGCCGCGCCCGGGGCGGTGCTCCGCCTCGACGCGCGGCTCGCGCGCATCCATGCCGGCCACCCCGCCGACCACGCCGCCGACCGGGCGCTGGCCGACGTCGTCGCCGACCACGCGATTCCGCAGGCGCTGCCGGCGGCGCTGATCGAAGGTTTCGCCTGGGATTGCGAAGGCCGCCGCTACGCGACCTTGGGCGAACTCTGCGCCTACGCCGCCCGGGTCGCGGCTTCTGTGGGCGCAACGATGACGCTGATCATGGGTGTGCGCGACGCCGACGTGCTGGCGCGGGCCTGCGACCTCGGCGTCGCGATGCAGCTCACCAACATCGCCCGCGACGTCGGCGAGGATGCGCGCATGGGGCGCCTCTACCTGCCCCTCGACTGGCTCGACGAGGCCGGCATCGATCCGGACGCGTTCCTGGCCGAGCCGACGGCGACGGATGCACTGCGCGACGTGGTCGCCCGGTTGCTGGCTGCCGCGGACGTGCTCTACGCCCGCTCGGAGGCCGGCGTCGGCGGCCTGCCGCTCGCCTGCCGCCCGGCGATCCGGGCCGCGCGCCTGATCTACGCCGAGATCGGCGCGGAGATCGCCCGGAACGGGTTCGACAGCGTCACCCGCCGCGCCCGCGTCGGGGCGGGGCGCAAGCTGAAGCTGCTCACCCGCGCCGCGCTGCCGCTGGGCGGCGGCGCCGACCGCGACGCGCCGAGCCTGCCCGAGACCGCCTACCTCATCGAAGCCGTGCCGGCGCGCATGCCGCTGGGCCGCCCCTGGTGGGACATCCCGGGCCAGGCGGTGCGGGTGCTCGAGATGATCGAGGCGCTGCGCGAGCGTGAGGGGACGGGCCGCGAGACGGCATGACCGACCCGCTCTTCGCAGTCTTCGACATCGGGCTCGTCTTCGCCCTCGCCCTCGGGCTGGCGATCTGGCAGCTCGTGTCGCTCCGGCGCGGCATGCGGCGGGACCGCGCGGCCGAAGCGACGCGGACCGACCGCGAGGAGTAGCGCGCGCCTCTTCCGCTCCCCCCTACGGAGTAGGAAGGGCGTCGCGATCATCCCTTCTACGTCAGGAGGCCCGACCCGCTGCGGTGCCGCCGAGGTGGAACACCCGGTGGGGCACGAGCTCGCCGCGCTCGACGTCGCCCACCGCGACCAGGATGCCACCGCAGGTCGCGAAGATCTTGCCCTCGACCGGCGCGTCGCGGCCGCGCAAGATCACCGACTGGCCGCGCATCAGGCGCATCGCCATGTCGCGCGAGACCGAGACGGAGGCGATCGCATCGAGCGCGGTCTCCACCGGCATCAGGTGCGCGAGGCTGCCCTCGGGGCCGGCCGCGTCGAGGCCGGCGACGTTGCAGGAATCGGCCTCCGTGAACGGCCCGACCCGGGTTCGGCGTAGGGCCGAGACGTGGCCGCGGCAGCCGAGCATGCGGCCGAGATCGCGCGCCAGCGCCCGCACATAGGTGCCCTTGCCGCATTCAGCCTCGATCACCGTGCGGTCGCCATCGTGCTCGACGACCGCGAGGCGGTCGATCTGCACCGGGCGGGCCACCAGCTCGACCACCTCGCCGTCGCGAGCGAGGTCGTAGGCGCGTTCGCCCTGAATCTTGATCGCCGAATAGCGCGGCGGCACCTGCTCGATCGCGCCGACGAAGCTCGGCAGCGCGGCCTCGACCGCCTCGCGGCTCGGGCGGTCGTCGCTCGTCGCCACCGGGCGCCCCTCGGCGTCGTCCGTGTCGGTCTCGATGCCCCAGCTCACGGTGAAGCGGTAGGCCTTGCGGCCGTCCATCACGAAGGGAACGGTCTTGGTGGCCTCGCCCAGCGCGATCGGCAGGATGCCGGAGGCCAGCGGATCGAGGGTGCCGGCATGCCCCGCCTTCTTGGCGTTGAAGGCGCGCTTCACCACTGCGACCGCGTGCGTCGAGGTCATGCCGACGCCCTTGTCGAGGATGACCCAGCCCGACACGTCGCGCTTCTTCGGCCGGTCGGAGCGCGGACCACCACGGGGCGGGCGACGGCCTTCGTCACCGCGGCGCTCGCCCGATGACGGGATTTCGGGGGTCGATGCCGGATGCTCTGAGGTCGGGACGTCGTTCATGGAAACCTCGGTCGGCGTCATGCTTTTTACGTGGGTCGGCGAAACGGGGTCCAGGCGGGTGCGCCTGACCTCCGGGGCCGCGTCAGGTGCTTCGGTCGTCGCCGTCCGCGTCGTCCTCGTCCGGCGAACCCTTGTCGAGGTCGCGCTGGACGCGCTCGTTGCGCAGCAGCGCGTCGATCCGGGCGGCCTCGTCGAACGTGTCGTCGCGCAGAAAGCGCAACTCCGGGGCGAATTTGAGGTTCACCCGCCGCGCGACCTCCTGGCGGAGCGCCTTGCGGTTGCGATCGAGCGCGGCAATCACCGGCGCCTCGTCCATGCCGCCGAGCGGCATGACGTAGGCTGTGGCGAGCTTCAGGTCGGGCGACATCCGAACCTCGGGCACGGTCACCACGTGGCTGCCGAGCACCGGATCCTGGATGTCGCCGCGCTGGAGCACTTCGGCGAGCGCGTGGCGCACGAGTTCGGCGATGCGCTGCTGCCGCAGGGTCGGGCCGGTCGGGTTGGGTTTCTGGGCCATGGTCTCTTCGGTCTCGCGCAAGGCCGTCCGACGGGCGGACGGGGCGGGACGGGAATACGAAAAAAGACGGCCGCGGCAGGAGCCGCGGCCGCCGTGTCGATGCGCTGTCGAACGCGATCAGAGCGTGCGGCGGATCTCTTCGACCCGGTAGCACTCGATGGTGTCGCCAGCGCGCATGTTCTCGAAGTTCTCGAACGCCATGCCGCAATCCTGGCCCGACGTGACTTCCTTCGCGTCGTCCTTGAAGCGCTTCAGCGTCGAGAGCTTGCCCTCGTGGATCACCACGCTGTCGCGGATTAGGCGGACATGGGCGCCGCGCTGGACGACGCCATCGGAGACGCGGCAACCGGCGACCTTGCCGACCTTCGAGACCTCGAAGATCTCCTGGATGAAGGCTTCGCCCAGGCGCTCCTCGCGGAGCGTCGGAGGCAGCATGCCCGACAGGGTCGCTTTGATGTCGTCCACGAGGTCGTAGATGATGTTGTAGTAGCGGATCTCGACGTCGTTGCGCTCGGCGAGCTCCCGCGCCTCCTTGTGGGCGCGGATGTTGAAGCCGATCACCACCGCCTTGGAGGCGGTCGCCAGCGTCACGTCCGACTCGGTGATGCCGCCGACGCCGGCGAGCAGGATGCGCGCCGAGACCTCGTCGTTGCCGAGCTTCTCCAGCGCGCCGGAGATCGCCTCGACCGAGCCCTGCACGTCGCCCTTGATAATGACCGGCAGCTCCTTGCGGCCGGCGCCTTCCTTCAGGTCGCGCATCATGTCGACGAGCGAGCGGTTGGCGCCGCCCGTGCGGGCGTTCTGGCGCTCGCGCTTGGTCCGGGCGCGATACTCGGTGACCTCGCGGGCGCGGGCCTCGCTCGGCACCACGATCACGCGGTCGCCGGCATCGGGCGTGCCGTTGAAGCCGAGGACCTCCACCGGGACCGACGGCCCGGCATACTGGATGTTCTCGCCCTGGTCGTCGATGAGGGCGCGAACGCGGCCCCACTCGGCGCCGGCGACGACGATGTCGCCGGTGAACAGGGTGCCGCGCTGCACCAGCACGGTGGCCACGGGGCCGCGGCCGCGATCGAGCTTGGCCTCGATGACCGTGCCCTCGCCGTCGCGCTTCTCGTTGGCGCGCAGGTTCATGATCTCGGCCTGCAGCTGCAGGCCCTCGAGCAGGTCGGGCAGGCCGTCGCCGGTCTTGGCCGAGACCTCGAACTCCAGGGTCTCGCCGCCCATCGACTCGACCTGGATGTCGTGCTGCAGCAGCTCGGTGCGGACCCGCTGCGGGTTCGCCTCGGGCTTGTCGATCTTGTTGATCGCCAGGATGAGCGGAACGCCCGCCGCCTTGGCGTGCTGGATCGCCTCGATGGTCTGGGGCATCACGCCGTCGTCGGCCGCCACCACCAGCACGACGATGTCCGTCACCTTGGCGCCGCGGGCGCGCATCGAGGTGAAGGCCGCGTGGCCGGGGGTGTCGATGAAGGTAACCATGTCGCCGGACGGCGACGCGACCTGATAGGCGCCAATGTGCTGGGTGATGCCGCCGGCCTCACCGTCGACCACGTGCTCCTTGCGGATCGCGTCGAGGAGCGAGGTCTTGCCGTGATCGACGTGACCCATGATCGTGACGACCGGGGGACGGGGATCGAGATCCTCGTCGAGATCCGGCTCGTCGGAGGTCAGGCCCTCTTCCACGTCCGACTCGGCGACGCGGCGCACGGTGTGGCCCATCTCCTCGGCGATGAGCTGCGCCGCGTCCGAATCGATCACGTCGGTGATCTTGTGGATCTCGCCCTGCTTCATCAGCAGGCGGATCACGTCCACCGCACGCTCCGACATGCGGTTGGCGAGCTCCTGGATCGTGATCGTCTCCGGGATCGTCACCTCACGCGACAGCTTCTCCTTCTGCTCGACGTGCCGGCTGCCGCTCATGCGCTGCTGGCGACGGCGGAAGGAAGCGATCGAACGGGTGCGCTCGTCCTCACCGGACGTCGCGGTCGCGATGGTGAGACGGCCGCGGCTGCGGTCGCCGCCGGGCTGCTTCGGGGTCTTGGGCGGCGTGATGATCTTCAGCGGCATGCCGGGACGGCGGATGACGCGCTTGGTCTCGCTCTCGTCCTCGTTCGCCGCCGGACGGCCGGCCGGACGCGCGGCGGAGCCGGCGGGGCGGGCCGCCGTGGTCGGGCT
>NZ_VRUT01000175.1:0-8909 GCF_008039465.1 Methylobacterium sp. WL120
GCCGGCCTCGTCGCCGGAGCGGTGTTGTTCGTGGGGGCCGGCGCGACGGCGCTCGCCGGGCGGGCGTCGGGCGGCGCGCGCGCGCAAGCCTCGGAGGCTGGGATCGGCTTTGCCGGCCTGCTGCGCCTCGCCGCCTTCCGCCGCACGGTGCTGGTCGCGGCCCTGGTGGTCGGCGCGCACGCGATGCACGACGCCTTCGCGATGATCCTGTGGCGCGGCGCCGGGATCGGGGCAGGCGCCGCCGGCCTGCTTTGGGCGGAAGCCGTGGCGGCGGAGGTGTTCGTGTTCCTGATCGCCGGGCCGCCGCTGCTGGCGCGGATCGGGCCGGCCGCCGGCCTCGCCGTCGCGGCGGTCACCGGGGCCGTGCGCTGGGCGGTGCAGGCCGAGACCGTCGCGCTGCCCTGGCTCGTCGCGATCCAGTCCCTGCACGGCCTGAGCTTCGCGCTGCTGCACCTCGCCTGCCTCGGCCTGATCGAGCGGGCGGTGCCGCCGACGGCCCGAGCCACGGCGTTGACGCTCTACGGCCCCGTCGGGCTCGGGCTCGCGGGCGCGGCGGCGACGCTGGCCTCCGGCCCGCTGTTTTCGGCCTTCCACGGCCGGGCCTTCTGGGCGATGGCTGGGCTCAGCCTCGCGGCCGTGCCGCTCGCCCTGCGCTTGCGCGCCGAGCCCGCGCGCACGACCTCTGCCTGATGGCACGTTTTATGGTACAAAACCGGAACATGTAGCCATTCTCCGAAACCGACGCCCCACGCCCATGCCGCACGTCGCCGAGATCCTGATCCCCCTCGCGATCGACACCGCCTACAGCTACGCGGTGCCGGCGCACCTGACGCTTTCCGTCGGCGACGTGGTGCAGGTGCCACTGGGCCCGCGTGAGACGGTCGGCGTGGTCTGGGGCGTGGCTGAGACGGCCGGCGGCTCGAACCTGCGCCCGGTCACCGGGCCGCTCGGCGTGGCGCCGCTCTCCGAGCCGGTGCGCAAGCTGGTGGACTGGATCGCGCGCTACACCCTCGCGCCGAAGGGCTCTGCGCTGGCCATGGTGCTGCGCCTGCCCGACGAGGCCGCGGCGGCGGAGGTCGTGCGCGTCGGGGTCCGCACCACCGGCAAGGCGCCGGCCCGCCCGACCAAGGCGCGGGACAAGGTGCTGGCGGTCGCCGCCGACGGCGAGGTCCGGGGCAAGGGCGCGCTGGCGAAAGCGGCCGAGGTCTCGCTTTCGGTGGTCGACGGGCTCGTCGACGACGGCGCACTGGAGGCGGTGGCGCTCGCGCCCGAGCCCGTCGCCCTCCCCCCCGATCCGGAGTTTCCGCGGGTGCCGCTGTCGGAGGCGCAGGCCGCGGCGGTCGCGGAACTGGTCGGCGCGCCCGCCGCGGCGGAGGCGGCTGGCGGCGCGGTCCTGCTGGAAGGCGTCACCGGCTCGGGCAAGACCGAGGTCTACTTCGAGGCGGTCGCCGAGTGCGTCCGCTCAGGCGGGCAGGCCCTGATCCTGATGCCCGAGATCGCGCTGACCGCGCAGTTCCTCGACCGGTTCGCCGCCCGCTTCGGCGTCCGCCCGGCGGCCTGGCACTCGGGCATCGGTGGGCGGCGACGCGAGCGGTTGCGCGCAGGGGTCGCTAACGGCGAGGTGCGGGTGGTGGTCGGCGCCCGCTCGGCCCTGTTCCTGCCGTTCCGAAAGCTCGGCCTGATCGTGGTCGATGAGGAACACGAGAGCGCCTACAAGCAGGAGGACGGCGTCCACTACCACGCCCGCGACATGGCGGTGGTGCGGGGCAAGCTCGAGAGCTGCCCGGTGGTGCTGGCCTCGGCGACGCCCTCGATCGAGACGCGGGTGAACGTCGAACGCGGGCGCTACCGCCGCGTGCGGCTGCCCGAGCGCTTCGGCGGGCGGCGCCTGCCCGACATCCAGGCGATCGACATGCGCCTCGACAAGCCGGAGCGCGGGCGCTTCCTCTCGCCGCCGCTGGTCAACGCGGTGAAGGCCAACCTCGCTGCCGGCGAGCAGGCGCTGCTGTTCCTCAACCGCCGGGGTTATGCGCCGCTGACGCTGTGCCGCGCCTGCGGCCACCGCTATCAGTGCAAGAACTGCTCGACCTGGCTGGTGGAGCACCGCTTCCGCAAGGCGCTCGTCTGCCACCAGTGCGGCTACAGCGAGCGCCGGCCCGAGGCGTGCACGGAATGCGGCACCTTCGACAACCTCACCCCCTGCGGCCCCGGCGTCGAGCGCATCGCGGAGGAGGCGGCCGAGCTGTTTCCGGATAAGCGCATCATCGTGCTGTCGAGCGACTTTCCCGGCGGCGCCGAGCGGCTGCGGCAGGAATTGGAACTGGTCGCGGCCGGCGAATGCGACATCGTCGTCGGCACGCAGCTCGTGGCCAAGGGCCACAACTTCCCGCACCTGACCCTCGTCGGCGTGCTCGACGCCGACATCGGGCTG
This sequence comes from Methylobacterium sp. WL120, assembly GCF_008039465.1. Taxonomy (NCBI): domain Bacteria; kingdom Pseudomonadati; phylum Pseudomonadota; class Alphaproteobacteria; order Hyphomicrobiales; family Methylobacteriaceae; genus Methylobacterium; species Methylobacterium sp. WL120. The sequence continues at coordinate 2,432 of NZ_VRUT01000175.1, forward strand.
ACCTCGGGCGATCCGCGGGCGGCCGAGCGCACCTTCCAGCTGCTGCAGCAGGTCACCGGCCGGGCGGGCCGCGGCGAGCGGCCGGGCCGCGCCATGGTGCAAACCTACCAGCCCGAGCATCCGGTGATCGCGGCGCTCCTGTCGGGTGATTCCGAGCGCTTCTACGAGGAGGAGATCGCCGCCCGCGAGGCGGCCGGCCTGCCGCCGTTCGGGCGGCTGGCGGCGTTGATCGTCTCGGCCAACGACCGGGCGACGGCCGAGGCCCACGGGCAGGCGCTGGCGCGCGCCGCCGAGCCGCCGGACGGGGTGATGGTGCTCGGGCCGGCCGAGGCGCCTCTGGCGCTGGTACGCGGGCGCTACCGATTCCGCCTTCTGGTCAAGACCGAGCGCAACGTCGATCTGCAGAGCTACCTGCGCGACTGGCTGGGGCGCGGGCCGAAGGTGCGCGGCAACGTCCGCGTTGCCATCGACGTCGACCCGCAGAGCTTTTTGTAGGCGATCCGGGACGCGTTCTGTAGGAGTGTGCGGTGCCGCGAGATACTCGGTCGGCGGCAGGCCTGTCAGGAGCGCGCATCGTGCTGAGCTACACCAAGAAGCCCGAGTCCAGCGTCGCCGAGATCGTGGTCGACGGGAAGATCACCGACGACGAGATGAACGCGGTCATGACCGCGATGAAGGCCGACCTCGACAAGGGCGGCAAGCTCAAGCTGCTGGAGGACATCCGCGCCTTCGAGGGCATGGAGCCGGCCGCCTTCTTCAAGGACCCGCGCTTCGGCCTGTCGATGATGAAGGGCGTCAGCCACGTGGCGCTCGTCACCGACGCACAATGGCTCAAGGTCGTCGCCGAGACCTTCGGCTTCGTCTCCCCGGCTCAGATCAAGGTGTTCGAGCGCGCCCGCCTCGACGAGGCCCGCACCTGGCTCGCCGCCGCGTGACGCAGACGGTCCCGCCGCGGGCGGGACCGTTCTACTCGGCCTGGGCGGTGTGCGTCTTGTTGCGCCGCGCCGTCCAGCGGCCGGAGCACAACGCCGACACCTTCCAGGTCCCGGCCCCGCCGGCCGCCTGAAGCCGGCCCGAGGCCGCGCCGCTCGCGGCCCCGTTCGAGACGTTGAGCCCCACCGTGCCGTCCGGTCCGACCTGGCCGGTGACCCGCGCGCCGGACTCCTTCGCGGACGCCGTGCGCACCTGCCCGTCTCGGATCGCGATGGCGGTGGTGTAGCGCGCGTCGCACAGGCCGCTCTCCGTCACGAGATCGACGGCCCAGGTCCCGTTGAAGGCACCCGGTTCTCCGGCGGCTACCGGCGACACGGTCGCGCCGGAGAGGAGGCCGACGAGAACGATCGGGGTGAGCTTCAGCATTCGGGACCTTTCTGTAGATCGGAAGGCGACCGCCGGGCACGACGGCAGCGACATCGGAAGACGAAACCGCGACGAGGCGTCTTGCGTGGCGCCGCGCTGATGAACGGCGGAGGCGGCAAGATGATGACGCCACTCAAAGCCGGCGGATAAGCGTTCGGCCGTCGGTTGCGTCGGCGATGATTGGGGGCGGGGCACCTGTTCCTTGCGCGCCCGCCGCATTGATCACGTCTTATAGCATGATGACCGCAAAAACCAAAGTTTTACGGGTTTCACGGGTGGGCGACGCGGCCTGCTGGCGTCGGCGGGCGCCTCCCGGCATCCAGCCCGATGCGGCGCGTTAACGCTTCATCAACCATGCCGCGTCCACGCTGTCCCGAGGAGAGACACCGCCATGAAGCGACGCCCGAGCCGCGACTTCGATGCCCTGAGCCAGGCGCAGATCGCCGCCGGGCGGACCGACGCCCGCCGGGTGGACGCGGCGCGGCTGATGTCCGCGCAGGCGCCCAAGCGCATGGCGGACCTTCTCGATGCGATCCAGCACGTGACGGAGGCCGCGACCGGCGAGCGCAGCTTCCTCCACGTCCGCCCGCGTTCGTAACGCCCGCGCGGCCGACCGTCCGCGTGCGCCTCAGAACGCGTCGGCGACGGGCTTGAACGCGCGGACGAGGTCGCCGTCGAGCCGCCCGGCCATTCCGACGAGGATGTCGTAAGCCGGCATGCTCTCCATCCGCGCACGGTAGGGGCGGTGCTCGGTGAGCGCCCCGAAGATGTCGCAGATCGTGACGAGGCGAACCAAGTCCGAGATCTGGCTCCCGACCAGCTTGTCCGGATAGCCCGAGCCGTCGAGCATCTCGTGGTGCGAGTGCGCGACGGCGAGCAGGCTCTCGTCGAACCCGCGGCCGACCAGCATGGCGTGCCCGTGCGCGGGGTGGGTGCGCATCTCGGCCATCTCTACGGCGTCGAGCTCGCCCGGCTTGTTCAGGATGGCGGCGTCGATCGCGATCTTGCCTACATCGTGCAACAGGGCCGCCTTCACGAGGTGATGGCGGTCGGCGGCGCCGAGCATCAGGACGCCGCCGAACGCGGCCGCGAGCCCGGCGACCAGCAGGCAATGCCGGTGCGTGGCGTCGTCGAAGCGTCGCACCGCCCGCACCCAGGAGCGGATGCCGCCCTCCTGCAGGGCGGTCTCGATGAGCGTCGTTCCCGCCGCGATTTCGACCGGCGAGAGCGGCCGTCCCGGGACGAAGGTGGTGCACAGGAACCGCTCGGCCCGTTCGCCGTGGCGCCGCATCGCGTCGGACATCGGATCGATCCGGTTCCGCAGCTCCGCCAGGGCGCTGCCGAGGGCGGCCGGGCCGGAGGCGGCGCTCAGCAGGCTGGAGGCGCCGAGCAGCTCGGCGTAGGCGCGGGTCCGCGCACCGTTGTCGTGGAACAGGCAGACGTAGGGCACGTCCTGGCCGCGGACGCGCTCGAGCAGCGTGCGCAGGCGCGACAGCGCCTCCGAGGTCAGCGCCTTGACGTCGCTGACGATGAGTTCGGCGGCCGCCGGGCAGGAGGCGTCGTCGTAGAGGTCGAAGACCGTCGAGCGCTCGACGTTCGGGAGGTCCCGTGCCAGCCGCGCCGTTCGGTGCGTGTCGTCGCTGATCAGGAGCAATTCGGCCATGACGGCGGTCCACCGGGGAGATCGTGGTCGTTCGGGTCTCGAAAGGCGGGCGCAGGTCGCGAACGCGGCTCACGCCGCAGCCGCCGGGCCTCAGCCGAAGGCGCGGGCGGCCGAGCGGACCTGACGGGTCGCGTCGTCCACCCGCTCGCTCGCCTGGGCGATCAGGTCCATGCCCGAGGCGATCGCCGTGACGCCGTAGGACGCGGTCTGCATGCTACCCGAGATCTCCTGCGTGACCGCGGATTGCTCCTCCACCGCGGCCGCGATCGCGCTCGACACGTCGCTGAGCGTCTGGATCGTGGTCCTGATCGAGGCGATCGCGTCGACGGCGTCGCGGGTCGCGTTCTGCGTCGCGGCGATCTGCGTGCGGATCTGGTCCGTCGCCTTGCCGGTCTGCTCGGCCAGCGCCTTCACCTCGGCCGCGACGACGGCGAAGCCCTTGCCCGCCGCGCCCGCACGCGCGGCCTCGATGGTGGCGTTCAGCGCGAGCAGGTTGGTCTGCGCCGCGATGCCCTGGATGAGCGCGACGACATCGCCGATCTGTGCCGCCTGGCTGCTCAGGCCGGCGACGATCAGGCCCGTGCGCTCGGTCTCCTCGACGGCCTGTCCGGCGATCCGGGCCGCGTGGCTGACCTGCTGGCTGATCTCGCCGACCGAGGCCGAGAGCTCCTCCGCACCGGAGGCGACGGCCTGGATGTCGCCGGAGACGCGCCCCACCGTGGCGGCGGCGTCGGTCGTCTGGCGCGTGACGTCCTCCGTCGCCGTCCCGATCGCGTCGAGGTCGGTGCCGATCGCCCGCTGCGCCTCGGCGCGGCGCTGGCGCTCGTGCACCTGTTCGGTGATGTCGGTGGCGAACTTGACGATCTTGGTCGTGCGGCCCTCCGCATCGGTGACGGGATTGTAGGTCGCCTGGATCCAGACCTCGCGACCGCCCTTGCCGATCCGGAGGTACTCGGCCGATTGGAATTCGCCGCGCGCGAGCGCCGCCCAGAACGCCTGGTAGGCCGGGCTTACGCGTTCGGCCTCGGTGACGAACATGCGATGGTGCCGGCCCTGCACCTCGTCGAGCCGGTAGCCGACCGCGTCGAGGAAGTTGGGGTTGGCGGTGAGGATCGTGCCGTCGGGTTCGAAGGCGATCACGGCCTGCGAGCGGTGCAGCGCAGCGATCTGGCCTTCCATCTCCAGCGCCGCGAGCTTGTAGGCGGTGATGTCGGTGGCGAACTTCACAACCTTGACGGTCTTGCCGGCCCGGTCGAGCACGGGATTGTACGAGGCCTGGAGCCAGACTTCGCGGCCGCCCTTGGCGATGCGCCGGAAGGCGGCGGAATCCGCCTTGCCCTTCGACAGGCCCTCCCAGAACAGACGATACGCCTCGCTCGTCCGCTCGGACGGCTCGAGGAACAGGCTGTGGTGCCGACCTTGGATCTCGTCGAGGGCGTAGCCCATCGTCGCGAGGAAGTTGGCGTTGGCGGTGATGATCTTGCCGCTGCCGTCGAACTCGATCACGGCCTGCGACTTGTGCAGCAGATCCGACGTGACCGAAGTTCGGCGATTCAGAAGACTCAGCATGTCGCTCCCTCGATGGAACATCGACGCCACGACGCGCGGGACCCTTGAAGAGGGGTGGCGGCGGGCTGACTCGGCTTGGGAGGACGATACGTCGAGAGACGTTAAATCTGGTTTATTTTCTTACGAACCCTTGGGTCCGCGACACTCTGGCATCGCTTGCGCACAATTCTTATAGTCCCCGGCATGATCACGATGTCGATTGCGCGGGGCGCCGCCGCAGAGGCGCGTGCGGGGACAGGACCAGTGATCGCGCGACGACGCGGGGCGGCAGGCTCCCGCGCGGACGCTAGACAATTCTGCGTGATGCCGACGACCGTGCAGGCGCGTCTCCCGAAGCCGTCAGGCGCCGGGCGTCGCCGCATCGCCGTCCCGCATCGCTTCGGCGACGCTCTCGAAGGCCGCCACCACCGCCCGCGCGTTGGCCTGGCGGATGGCGTCGAGGTCGGGGGCTCCGGCGCCGGGTATCTCGATGTCCGACATCTCGGCGCTGAGGCTTTTCCCAAGCGCGCGCACCCGGTCCGGCGGCAGGCCGCTCTGCTCGAACACCAGCACGGCGACCGTCTGGACCAGCACCCGCAGGGCGGAGGCCTCCGCGAGCCGCTCGACCGCTTCCTGATTGATCGCCATCGCCATCCCGTCGCTTGGCCCAAGAGCATTTTCCGTGATCTCCGGATCACGGAAAACTGCTCCAACCTGCTGTGTGGTCGCATTTTCTTCACGCGAGCCGGCATCCACCGCGCTCGACAATGCTCGAAAAGCTGTCTCGTCGCCGCCCGCCATGCCCGACACGGCGTGCCGCTGGCAACCGCTCATGCGCGGCGCCGGCCGATCGACGCTCAGGCGGCGGTGGGGAGCCAGTCGCAGAAGGCGCGCACCGCCGGGTCTTCGGCCCGGGCCTCCGGCACGTAGGCGTGGTAGCTTCGCGCCGGCAGGGCCGGGCCGGAAAACGGCAGCGTCAGCCGCCCCGCGGCCACGTCGTCGGCGATCAGCCGCTCCGGGCCCATCGCCACGCCGAGGCCGTCGAGAGCGGCCTGCAGCGTCAGGTAGAAATGTTCCAGCGTCACCGAGCGCTGCGGGCGCAGGCTCGGCACGCCGGCGACGTGCAGCCAGTGCGGCCAGACCTCGGGCAGCGTCGCCGCATTCAGCAGCGTATGCTGCGCCAGATCCGCCGGCGCCCGGAGCGGCAGACGTCGCAGCAGGCCTGGGCTGCAGACCGGGATGCGCCCCTCGGGCAGGAAGGCGATCGCGACGTGCCCCGGATACGCGTCCGGGCCGCCGCGGATCGCGACGTCGAACGGTTCGGCGAGGTGGGCGAGCGGCACGTTGGAGGTCGTGAGCCGCACCTCGATCGCAGGGTTGGCCCGCTGGAAGGCCGAGAGGCGCGGGATCAGCCAGCGCAGGGTGAAGGTCGCGAGCGCGTTCACGTGCAACACCCGCGTTCGTCCGCGCTCGATCTGCCGCGCGCTGGCGAGGGCCACGCGGTCGAGGGCGGCACCGATCTCGGCGAGGTAGGCACGCCCGGCCTCGGTGAGCACCACGCGGCGGTTGTGGCGCTCGAACAGCGGCGCCCCGAGCCAAGCCTCGAGCGCCTGCACGTGCCGGCTCACCGCACCGTGGGTCACGCGGAGCTCGGCCGCGGCAAGGGTGAAGCTCTGGTGCCGGCCGGCAGCTTCGAAGGCCTTCAACGCATTCAGCGGCGGCAACCGGCGGCGCATGCGTGTCAGCTTTCCTCACACGTGCGTCAGCATAAGGCGTTTGTCGGGGGACCGCGAGGACGGCATCGTGCCGGCCATGAACGCCGACAGCCGAACCTCGCCCGCCGAAAGCCTTGCTCCTCCAAGCCTCGCCGAATCAAGCCTCGCCGCCCCGCCCGCTGGCGGCGCGGAG
>NZ_VRUT01000176.1:0-8893 GCF_008039465.1 Methylobacterium sp. WL120
ACCCGACCCTGCGGGCGCCGCCGCGCCGGGCGCCGCCAGCCCGCCCTTGCGCCAGCGCTCGGTCGGCCGGGTGATGCTGCGCGTCGCAGCCGACGGGGTGGGGACGGCGACGCGGATCGCGGACCTCGCCGAATCCGGCCCCTCGCGCCTGCGCTTCCCGCGCGCGCATGGCGGCACCCCCGAGGCGATCCTGGTCAACACCGCCGGCGGCATCGCCTGCGGCGACGACTTCGCGGTCGCGCTCGCGCTGGAGGCCGGCGCCGACCTCGTCATGACCACGACCGCTGCGGAGAAGGTCTACCGCTCGGACGGGCCGGTGAGCGGAATCGCGAACCGCGTCGACCTCGGCCCGGGCGCCCGGCTCGCCTGGCTGCCGCAGGAGACGATCCTGTTCGACCGCGCCCGCCTGCGGCGCCGCTTCGAGGCCGACCTCGCGCCCGATGCCGGGCTGCTGGTGTTCGAGGCCGTGGCCTTCGGCCGCGCCGCCCGCGGCGAGCGGGTGGAGGCGGGGCTGTTCGAGGACGTCTGGCGCATCCGGCGGGCCGGGCGCCTCGTCTACGCCGACAGCCTCCGCCTAGACGGCCCGATCGCCGCCCGCCTCGCGCGGCCCGCGATCGGCGGCGGCGCCGGGGCCTGCGCCACGTTGCTCGACCTTTCCCCCGGGGCGGAGGCGCGCCTGGACGAGGTCCGCGGCCTGCTGGCGGAAGGCGGCGCGAACGACGGCGCCGGCGTCGAGGCCGGCGCGAGCGCCTGGAACGGCCACCTCGCGATCCGGCTGCTCGCCGCCGATCTCGGGCCGCTGCGCGCCCTCGCCGCCCGCCTGCTCGTGCGCTACCGCGGCGTCCCGCTGCCGCGGGTGTGGCAGGCCTGAGGTTCGCGAGCTGTCGATCGCCGGCGATCGAGGGCGTCAGAAACCAAGGCCAGGGCTTTCGAGCGATTGCCCTGAGATACCGCCTCGCGGGCGTTGCTCAGCGCCCGCCTCGTCTGCTAGAGACCCCTCACCCCGCGCCGGCCGCCCGGCATGGGATCTTGCGGGCGCCCCGTTTCGACGGCGGCGCCGGAGCGACGAGGCCTCGTGGCGGAGTGGTTACGCAGAGGACTGCAAATCCTTGCACCCCGGTTCGATTCCGGGCGAGGCCTCCATCGCACGTCCCCGCGACCGTCGTTTCCCGATCGATCCTTCCCTTCGCGATCCACCGCCTGCGCCATGCGTCTCGCGCGCCGCGAGCGGCTGTCCGCCCGCGTTCCGTGGTCTCGCGCCCTCCCCGGCACGGGCCCGTGTGGCCCGGGCGCAACGCCGCCGCCGCGGGTTCCTCCGCGCCGCCCTGCGCGCCGCCCGCGAAATGCGAAACATCCGCCCGAGGCCCTTGCGCCCCGCAACGGCGCTGTGTAGAGCACCCCTCGTGATCCCCGATAGCTCAGTTGGTAGAGCAGGCGACTGTTAATCGCCTTGTCGCAGGTTCGAGTCCTGCTCGGGGAGCCATCACCCTTTCAAGTCCTTCCCCTGATCGATCCCGCCGCCTTGCGCTGCCCTACGGCGGCCGGGCGTTGCTGCGCTGGCGCGCCAGCGATCCCCCATCTGGTGGATGACGGCGGGTCCTGATCGGTTCAGGCAGGAGACCCGAGATCACCTTGGCCCGGCCGGAGACATCCGCGCCGGGCTTTCTTGTGATCGCGTCGTCGCGATGGATCGGACCGTCGGCGTAGCCGCCGCGTCGGACGCGACCACGCTTCCACATCCGCGCGTCCTCAGCTTCGTGGGTCGGCCGCCCGCCTCAGGGCGGAGGCGCCGGCGCCGGTCCGGTTCTGGGCCTCGTCCATCACGTCGCCGATCCTGTCGCCGACCGCGATCACGATGGCCGTCGAGGCGGCGCCCTCCGCCGTCTCGGAGTGGAAGCGGCCGAGGGTGTCGGTGAGGCGCTGCTCGATGGTGCCGAGCACGGTGCGGGCGGCCTCGGCGTTCGCGCGCATCATCACGCCGGCGAGGTCGCAATAGGCCTCCCGCAGCAGGTGGAACGCCAACCTGTCGACGGCCTGCGCGTCCTCCGGACTCAGATCCCGCATCTCGCATCCCGTCGGCCCGCCTTCGGCGCGGGCATCGTCTCGAACATGCGCGTCGGGAACGCGACGTACGGCCTTTGGGGGGCCGGCTGCCGCGCCCGACTTCGCCGCCCCCGATCGGTACGCCAGCGGGCCTAGGAAGGGAATGCGGCGGCGCCTTCGCGGCGGAGTTCCGCCGACAGGGCGTCGGAGGCGAGGTTCTTGGACTTCGCCTCGATCTCGAAATCGGCCCACGCCAGGTGGCGCGCGACCAGGGCGTTGAGGGCGCGGTTCCACATCATGTCGGAATGGGCGGCGAGGTCGCGCCAGGAATGGCCGGCCTCGTTGAGCACCACGAAGTCGGGCAGCGCGTCGGGATCGTGCTCCGGCAGCACGGTCTCGCGCGAGACGCTGACATGCGCCACCGGCCGCACCCCGCGCCAGGACTCGCGCACCCGCGCGACGCGCGGGTCCTCCGGCGCGATGTACTCGCCCCGGCTCTCGACCCAGTGATGATGCAGGTCGAGCACCACCGGCACGCTGTCGGCGAGCGCCAGCACCGCCTCGAGCCCGAAGGCGTTCTCGTCGTTCTCGACGGTGATGAGGTCGCGCGCCGTCTGCGACAGGCGCGGCAGGGCGGCGCGGAAGCCCTCGGTGCCGGGATCGCGTGCGCCGACATGGATGTTGATGTGCGCGCCGTGCGGGTGCCAGCCGTCGCCGTAGCCCAGCAGCGCCATCAGCTCGGCGTGGTACTCGAACTCGGCGATGCCGTTCTCGGACGCCGCCGGGTTGCGCGAGGCGATCACGCAGAACGGGCCGGGATGGAAGCTGAGGCGCACGCTGCCTGCGCGGGCGGCCTCGCCGCAGCGGGCGAGGCCCGCCTCCACGAGGCGGCGCATCTCGGGCTCGGCGTAGATGTCCCGCGCCACGGGGTGGGTGTAGCCCGGCAGGACGTTGCTCGCCATGCGCAGCAGCCGCTCGATCGGCGGGCGCCCGGCGACCCATGCGATCTGGCGCTCCAGGGCCCCGAGATTGTGGCGCACCAGGCCCTCGATCTTCGCGCGGCGCGCCGCCGGCGCCAGCGCCGTCAGGGAGGCCATGGTCGCGTTGGTGAGGTTCATCCGAAGCGTCGCCTCGCGGGCGGCCTTCAGGGTCTTAAAGCCGTCCGGGGGCGGCGTGAGCACGAACTTGCAGCAGAAGCCGAGGCGAGGCGCATCATCGATCATGGGTCGAGAACGCCGGGCGCCGGGTTTCGTCACATCCGATCCGTGCATCGCCGCGGGCGGTCGATGCCGCAGGCGCGCGGGCCGGCCACGACGGAGCCGTTTCGCACGGTGCGGCGTTCCTTGCCGTGGGCCTCGACCGAACGACCATCCTCGAGCCGCCCAAGATCCTCTCATCTGGAAGCCACGATGCGCGCCGCCCTGCTAGCTCTCGTCCTCGCCCTCACCGCCGTCCCGGCCCTCGCGGCCCCCGCCTCGACGCGCGGCAACGCGGACCTGAAGAAGTACTGCACCGGCGATGCGCTGAAACTCTGCGGCGACATCGATCCCGACGATCCGGCGATGGACGCGTGCTTCAAGAAGAACCGCGACGCGCTGACGGAGAATTGCCGCCGGGCGATCGACGCCTACGCGCAGTCCGGCGGCAAGTAGGGCCTACCGAGGAGAGGACCTCGACGACGGGCGCCCGCGCCCGTCATCCGGCCGTCACGCGACCCCCTTAAGCGGACGCCCTCGCCGCCTCGGCGGCATCGCGTCCCGATACCATGCCCGAGCATGTCTGCCTCGACCCGAACGACCCCTACGCGCAGCGCGAGGTCCGGGTCGCCTTCGAGCGCATCGGGGCGGGCTTCCGCCTGATCGCGGCGATCGACGCGTGCGACGACGACATCCTGCCCGACCTCGTCGACGCGCAACGCGCCGACCTGATCCGCGAGATCGCCGACGCCGAACGGGCCGCCGACCGCGTCCCCCCGGCCTTCGTCGGCGCCCGGTCCCCGGCGCCGTGCTGAGGCTCGGCCGCCTCGACGACGCGGAGGACGTCGCGGCGTTCCCGGTCTGGGAGCGCGGGCGCACGAGCCGGATGCCGGCCTATATCGGCGCGGCCCTCCTCGTCCTCCTCGTCGGCGACCTACTGATCCAGCTTCTCCCGGCCTGACGGACGTCCGGGCTCGCTGGGGCGCAGCGCGACCGCAGCCGCGCGATGCGCGAGGGATCGACGACAGGCTGGTGCGGACCCCTCGCGAAGACCCGGTCGCGTGACGCGCTTTCTTTCGTCCGGTCGGTATCCCGCCGGGCCGAAAGCCCTCTAAGGTCGCGCCGACCGCGAGCGCCCTCGCCGGCCCGAGCCGTGCGGCGACGGCCGCGGCCGGCCTCGCGCGAGTGTCCCCGTCCACCGGTCGCGCCATGGTCCACACCGGCTACAACCCAGCCCTCGTCGCCCTCTCCCTCGCGATCGCCGTGTTCGCCTCCTACACCGCGCTCGACCTCGCCGGGCGCATGCGCGGTTCCGCGCGCGGGCCGCGCTGGGCCTGGGTCGCCGGGGCCGCGCTGGCGATGGGCGGAGGCATCTGGTCGATGCACTTCGTCGGCATGCTCGCCTTCGAGATGGGGATGCCGGCCGCCTACGACCTCGGCCTCACGCTGGCCTCCCTGCTGATCGCGGTGGGCGCCACCGGTGCGGCCTTCGTGCTGATCAGCCGGCCGGGCGCGGGGTTGCGCGACATCCTCGTCGGCGGCCCGCTGATGGGCGTGGGCGTCGCCGGGATGCACTACACCGGCATGGCGGCGATGCGGGTGCCCGGCAACCTCGCCTACAGCCTGCCCGTCGTCGCGCTGTCGGTGGCGATCGCCGTCACCGCCGCCACGACCGCGCTCTGGCTGACCTTCCGGCAGCACGGCGTCGGGCAGAAGCTGGCGGCCGCGTTCGTGATGGGCCTCGCGGTCGCCGGCATGCACTATACCGGGATGGCGGCGGCGACCTTCACGGCGGAGGCGGCCGGCGCCCACGCGGCCCATGCCGGCGAGGTCCATGCCGGCGGCGTCGGGGCCGGGCAGCAGAACCTCGCGCTGGCCGTCGGCGGCGCGACCTTCCTGATCCTGTTCCTCGCCATGCTGGCCTCCTCCATCGACCAGCAGCGGGTCCAGCGCGAGCTGCAGGCCAGCGAGGCGCGGTTCCGCGCGGCGGTGCAGGCGGTGCGCGGCGTGCTCTGGACCAACGACGCCGAGGGCCGGATGGTGGGCGAGCAGCCCGGCTGGGCGGCGCTGACGGGGCAGACGCCTGAAGCCTATGCCGGGTTCGGATGGGCGAGCGCCGTGCATCCCGACGACGTGGCGCCGAGCGTGGCGGCCTGGAACGCGACGGTGGCGGCGCGCCGGCCCTTCGTGCACGAGCACCGGGTCCGCGCGCAGGACGGCGCCTGGCGCCATTTCGCCATCCGCGCCGTGCCGGTGCTCGACGACCGGGGCGGGATCACCGAGTGGGTCGGGGTGCACACCGACATCACCGAGCAGCGCGAGGCCGAAGGCGAGCTGCTGGAATCCAACGAGGAGCTGCAGCGCTACGCCTACATCGTCAGCCACGACCTGCGCTCGCCGCTCGTCAACGTCATGGGCTTCACCTCCGAGCTGGAGGAGGCCCGTCCCGAGATCCGCCGCGCCCTGGGGGACCACCCGGACGCCGAGCGGATCGACCGGGACCTCGGCGAGGCGCTCGGCTTCATCCGGGCCGCCGTCACCCGGATGGAGGGCCTGATCGCCGCCATCTTGAAGCTGTCGCGCGAAGGGCGACGGCGCTTCGCCCCCGAACCCCTCGCGCTGACGAGCGTCCTGCAGTCGCTCGCCGACGCGCAGCGCCACCAGATCGAGACCGCCGGGGCGACGGTCTCCGTCGCCGCCGACCTGCCCACCATCGTCGCGGACCGGCTGGCGGTCGAGCAGGTGGTCGGCAACCTGATCGACAACGCCGTGAAGTACCTCGACGCAGGCCGGCCCGGCCGGATCGCCATCACCGCCCGGCCGGCGGGCGGCGACCGCGTGCGCATTGCCGTCACGGATAACGGGCGCGGCATCGCCCCGCGCGACCACGCCCGCGTGTTCGAGCTGTTCCGCCGCTCCGGGGTCCAGGACCGGCCGGGCGAGGGGATCGGCCTGGCGCACGTCAAGGCGCTGGTGCGGTCGCTCGGCGGGCGCATCGACCTGACCTCGACGTTGGGCGAGGGCACCACCTTCGAGGTGACGCTGCCGCGCGAGGCGGCTACAGGTCGTGAGGCACACGGCGCCCCGACGACCCTGGCCGCGGAATGACCCTGGAGGCCGCCATGAACGCCGTCAGCATCGTGATGATCGAGGACGACGACGGGCACGCCCGGCTGATCGAGCGCAACATCCGCCGCGCGGGCGTGAACAACGAGATCATCCCCTTCCGCGACGGCACCTCGGCCCTGGACTTCCTCCTCGGGCCGGACGGCTCGGGCGAGGTCAGCGCGCGGCGCCACCTGCTGATCCTGCTCGACCTCAACCTGCCCGACATGACCGGGATCGACATCCTCGAGAAGGTGAAGGCCAACCCGCACACCAAGCGCTCGCCGGTCGTCGTCCTGACCACCACGGACGACAGCCGCGAGGTCCAGCGCTGCTACGATCTCGGCGCCAACGTCTACATCACCAAGCCGGTGAACTACGAAGGCTTCGCCAACGCCATCCGGCAGCTCGGGCTGTTCTTCTCAGTGATCCAGGTGCCCGAGAACCCATGACCGGCCCTCCCCCCGCCGCGGCCGGACCGGCCGGCACGGCCCGCATCCTCTACATCGACGACGACCCCGGTCTCGCGCGCCTGGTCCAGCGCGCGCTCGGCGCGCGCGGCTACGTGGTCGAGCTCGCCGCCGACGGCGACGCGGGGCTGGCGCGGCTGGCGCAGGGCGGCATCGACGTCGTCGCCCTCGACCATCACATGCCGGGGCAGACCGGCCTCGACGTGCTCCCGGCGATCCGCGCGCTGCCCGACGCGCCGCCGGTGGTCTACGTCACCGGCTCCGAGGACAGCCGGGTCGCCGTTGCCGCGCTGAAGGCCGGGGCGGTCGACTACGTCTGGAAGGACGTGCAGGGGCAGTTCCGCGAACTGCTCGGCGGCGCCATCGACACCGCCCTCCGGCAGGAGGCGCTGCGCCGGGACAAGGAACGCGCCGAGGCGGAGGTGCGCGCGGCGCGCGACCACGCCGTGATGCTGCTGCGCGAGGTCAACCACCGGGTCGCCAACTCGCTCGCCCTGGTGGCGGCGCTGACGCACATGCAGACCAGCGCCGTCTCGGACCCGGCCGCCAAGGCGGCGCTCGAGGAGATGCAGGCGCGGATCTCGGCCATCGCCGGCATCCACCGCCGGCTCTACACCTCCGACGACGTCGAGGCGGTCGAGCTCGACGCCTACCTCGCCAGCCTCGTCGAGGAGCTGCAGGCGGCGATGCGGGCCTCGGGGCGCGACCACGCCATCCGGCTGAGCGCCGACCCGGTGCGGCTCGCCACCGACAAGGCGGTTTCCGTCGGCGTGGTCGTGACCGAGCTCGTCACCAACGCCTACAAGTACGCCTACCCCGTGGACGCGGCCGGCGAGATCCGGGTCGAGCTCCGGCGCCGGGCCGAGGACACCCTCGAGCTCGCCGTCGAGGACGACGGGATCGGCTGGACCGGCGAAGGCCGGCCGCGCGGCACCGGCCTCGGCTCGCGCATCGTCCGGGCGATGGCGACGAACCTGCGCTCGGGCCTGTGCTACGTCCCCGACCGCGTCGGCACGCGGGCCGTGCTGTCGTTCCGGGCCTGACGGGCCCTCGCGGGTCTTGGCGCGCCGGCCCGACGACCGCGACCGTCGCCCCGCCGCGCCCGATATGCGACGATGCCGTCTCGCCGCGCTCCCATCGGACCCGCCCTCATGAGCCGCATCACGACCCGCCTCGATCGCCGCACGGCCCTCGGAGCCGCCGGGGCCGCCCTCGTCGGCCTTGCCGTAGACCCTGCGGCTGCGGAGCCGGACCGCGGCGCCACGCTGTTTCCCCTGGCGCAGACGACGATCCCCGTCGCGGGGCTGGCGCAGACCTTCCCGGTGCGGCGCATCTACTGCATCGGGCGCAACTACGCGGCGCATGCCCGCGAGATGGGATCGGACCCGGCCCGAGAGCCGCCGTTCTTCTTCCAGAAGCCGGCGGACGCGATCCAGGTGGTGGAGCCCGGCACGGTGGCCGACCACCCCTATCCGTCGCTGACGAAGAACTACCACCACGAACTCGAACTCGTCGCGGTGCTGAAGTCCGGCGGACGCGACATCCCGAAGGACCGCGCCCTCGACCACGTCTACGGTTACGCGACCGGCCTCGACATGACCCGGCGCGACCTTCAGCGCGGCATGGGCGACCAGAAGAAGCCCTGGGAGGTCGGCAAGAGCTTCGACCGGTCCGCGCCGATCACGCCGATCATGCCGGCGGCGACCCTCGGCCATCCCGCGCGCGGCCGGATCCGGCTCGCGGTGAACGGCACCGTGCGGCAGGATGCGGACCTGTCCGACATGATCTGGTCGGTCGCCGAACAGATCGCCAACCTCTCCGAGGCGTTCGAACTCAAGGCGGGCGACGTGATCTATTCCGGCACGCCGGAGAACGTCGGGCCGGTCGTGCGCGGCGACGTCCTGCTCGGCACCATCGACGGCCTGCCGCCGCTGTCGATCCGCATCGTCTAGCAGGCTGCTGCAGAAGTCTGGTGTTACGCTCGGTTTGGATCGTTATCGGTGTTTGCCACGGATTGGCCGACGTCCGAGAGGCTGGATTCTGCCTCTTCGATGGGAGCCCGGGTTACGGGCCGCGTCT
>NZ_VRUT01000177.1:0-8809 GCF_008039465.1 Methylobacterium sp. WL120
GCGGCAGGGTGACGATCATCGCCGGGAGATGACGCCCGACGACGGCAATTTCGGGATCGGCCCGCGCAGGTCCGCAATGCCGCCGTCACCGGTTCCGCTCGCGGGCGAACGGCTCTAGACCTCCGATGCGCCGACGACCGGTCCGGCGCTGGAGCCGCAGGTTGGCAGACCCCGTCCCGAGCGCCCCGCGGAACGCCGCCAAGCGGACGGTGCTCCGTGCCCGCCGCCGCCGCACCGCGGGCGGTCGCGGCAGCCTCGGCCGGCCGGGCTCCGACCTGACGCGGCTGCCGGTGGCGCTCGACCCGCGCGGGCTGAGCCTCGTCGAGGGCGTGCGCGCGGCCTTCGCCTTCGCGATCGTGCTGCTGGCCAACGAATGGATCCAGTGGCCGCCGCTGCTGACCATGGCGCTTGCGGCCAACCTCACCTGCTTCTGCGACACCGGCGGCCCGATCCGCATCCGCCTGCGGGTGCTCACCGCCTTCTCGGTGCTCGGCGGCCTGATCTGGGGGGTGTTCGGGCTGATCCAGCCCTACGGGCCGCTCGTCGTGGTGCCGGCCGCCTGCGCGGTGATCTTCGCTTGCGCCTACGCCCGGGTCTGGAGCGTGCAGGCCCAGGCCGCGGGCAACGTGCTCGTGGTGGTGCTGTGCATCGCCATGGACCGGGCGCTGAGCCCGGAGGAGGCGGCGATCATCGCCGCGATGTTCCTCGCGGGCGGCCTGTGGGCGACCGTGCTGGCGCTGGTGCTGTGGCGGCTGCATCCCTATCGCGCGGCGCACCGCGCCGTCGGCGAAGTCTGGCACGCGCTGGCGCGGCTGACCGGCGACCTGGAAAAACTCGCCGCCGCGCCGGAGACGGTCGCGGCCGCCTTCGACGGCCATGCCCGCGCCCACCGCCGCGGCGTCCGCGCCGGCATCGAGGCGGCGCGCGCCCTCCTGCTCGACCTCGCCCGCTCGCGCGAACGCGTCTCCGAGCGCACGGCGCAGGCGCTGCTGCGGCTTGAGACGGCCGAGCAGCTGTTCTCGGGCCTGATCGGAATCGCCGAGCTGATCGAGAGCGCGCCCGAGCCGCACCGGCGCGCGGCCGCCAAGCTGTTCCTGCGGCGCCTGCGCCCGCTGCTGATCGCCATCGCCCGCGCGATCCGCGACGACGCCGACCTCGACCTGCCGCGCCTGGAGCCGGCGATCGAGCGAGCCACCGCGGGATTGGAGGCGACGCCGATCCTCGCGCGCCTGGCCGAGCGGATCGTCGAGCGGGTCCGGATCGGCGCCAAGCTCTCGACGCCGGAGGGCTACCGCCCCGGCGGCGCGCTCGCCGACGGCGGCAGCCTCGGTTGGCGGACGCGGTTCTTCGGGCCGCTGCGCACCAACTTCACCCTCGCCTCGGCCAACCTCCGCCACGCGGTGCGCGCCAGCGCCGTCTGCGCGCCGGCGCTGGCGGCGACGCTGATCTGGGCCGGCCCGTTCTCGCACTGGTTGGTGATGACCGTGGTGCTGACGATGCAGCCGTTCTACGCGGCGACCTGGCAGCGGGCGCTGGAGCGGATCGGCGGCACCGTGCTCGGCGGCCTCGTCGGCGCGCTGCTGGCGCAGATGGCGACGACGCCGCTGATGCAGATCGCGCTGATCCTGCCGCTGAGCATCGTCGGATTCGCCGCGCGCCAGGTGAGCTACGGCTTCTTCGTCGCCTGCCTCACCCCGTTGATCGTGCTGCTGATCGAGGTGATCACCCCCGGCCACTCCTCCTGGGAGGTGGTCGGCATGCGCGCGCTGTTCACCATCCTTGGCGGGCTGATCGCCGTGGTGAGCTGCCTGCTGCTCTGGCCGATCTGGGAGCCGGACCAGGTCCGCAAGGAGCTCCGGCGCGCGCTCGCGAGCCATGCCGCCTTCGCCGAGGCGGCGCTCGCCGACACGGCGCCCCCGGAGCGCGAGGCGCGGCTCTCGACCTGCGCCCGCAACGCCGGCCTCGCGCTCAACGACCTCGAAGCCGCCCTGTCGCGCGCCCTGCAGCAGCCCCGCGCCGGGCACCATCCCGAGGTCGAGGCCGCGATGGTCGCCGACGCCACGCTCCGGCGGATCAGCGCCCGCCTCACCGTGCTGCGCCACGCCGGCGCGCCGACCCAGGCCGAGGACGGCACCTGGAAGGCCTGGATCGCGGCGAACCTCCAGGCGCTCGCCGAGAACCGCTACCCCCTCCCCGACCGCCCCGGCGGCGCGCGAAACCCGCAGCTGCAACGCCTCGTCGCCCAAGTCGACCTGCTCACCGGCACCCTGCGGCCGGGGCAGGTGCGGGAGGCGGTGTCCGCCGTCGCGTGACCGCGCCCCGTCTTCTCAGTTCAGGGCCTGCGGGTCGGCCTCCTGCAGGAAGGCGGCGACCTCGCGGAAGAACTGCATGCGGTTCTTCTCCATGATCACCGTATGCGTGCCCTCGCCGAGTTCGACGAAGCGCTTGTAGGGGACGTTGGTCAGCTTGGTGAAGTATTCCTGCGCCTGGTAGCTCGGCAGGTCGGCGTCCCATTCCGCGTGGATGATCAGGGTCGGGACGCGGATCTCGCCCGGATCGTAGAGCGGCTTGCCGGCCTGCCAGTAGGCCTGCGAGTCCGCGACGACGCCGTTCGGCGCGCGCAGGACCGGGGGCGAGAGTGCGGCGCCGACGGCGTCGGTGGCCCATGTCGCGTCCGCCCACTGCTCGAACCAGCCCGCCGGGATCAGGTCGCCGCGCTTGTCGTCCGAGACGCCCTTGAGCCAGCGGTCCCTGGCGCTGTCGCGGGTGACGGTACGGTAGGCGCCGAGTGGCCCGGACGTGCCAAGGTTCGGGGGCGCCTTGGCGATCCATTGCGGCGCGTAGAGGACAAGGCGGTTGACCTTGTCGTTGTGGGTCGTGGTGTAGAGCCCCATGGTCGAGGTGCCCCACGACCATCCCATCAAGTCGAGCTTGTCCACCCCGCGGCGCTTCAGGATGAAGTCGACCGCGACACCGACGGCCTTCGCAGCGTCGGCGGTGCGCATGAACGGCGGGTTGTCCGCGGCAGCCTGGTCCATCTGCTTCGGCCGGCTCGAGAAGCCGTAGCCGGGCAAATCAACGAGGTAGACGTCGAACCCGAGTCCCGCGAGGTAATCCATCATCGATAGCCCGGCGAGCGGAAGATCGAAGGCGGTGGAGGCTGGATAGGTCGCCCCGTGGACGTAGAGCAGGATCCGGTCGGCGGCGAAGCGCGATTGCCCGGCCGGACGCTTGTTGCGGACGTAGAGTTCGATCCCCTCCTCACCGGTCGGGACCCGGAACTCCTCGCGTTCGATCGATGGTGCCGCGGGCTCGCGGGCCTGCGTCGGCGCTGCAGCCAATCCGAGGCCTAGCACCGCGAGGCCGCGGAAGACGTCACGGCGGGGCACCGCGCTCGTGTCGGCGGCCGGCGTCTGACGGCCTTCGGCCAAAAATGTCCGTTTCGATGGCTTGGGCATCGTTTTCTCCCATCCGTATCTGGCGTCGGATGACGGAGATGAATCACCCCGACGGCATGCAGGCAACGGACATAGGAGTGGAGCGCGAACGAACCGCGACGATCGTCGCTGGACCGCTTTCCCGCCGGACGCTGACTCACCGAAAAAACCCTGCGCACCGTCCGCGCGCCGCCCCGTTTCCCTTATATCGCCCCGGGGGCATCGAGAGCGGATACGGGCTTTGGAAGACGCGTTGATCCGGTGGCTGCAGGCCACCGCCCACCTGCGAGCCGACGTGGCGGCCGTCGTCGGGACCGCGCTGGCGCTCGGCGTCACCGTGCATGCGCTCCTGCGCAAGCGCCGGGTCAGCGTCGCGGTCGGCTGGATCGGGCTGGCGTGGCTCTCGCCGGTGTTCGGGACGGCCCTGTACCTCCTGTTCGGGATCAACCGGGTCGAGCGCCGCGCACGCAAGTTCCAGTCGAAGCCCTCCGCGGCGCCGGGCGCGCCGAACACCGAGGACGCCATCGTCCCCGAGGTGATGTGGCCGCTGGACAAGGCGGTGCGCCGGATCACCGGCCTGCCGGCTTTGGCCGGCAACACGCTGCGCCTGTTTCGCAACGGCGACGCCGCCTACCCGGTGATGCTCGACGCGATCGACCGGGCGCGGTCGAGCATCGCCCTGTCGAGCTACATCTTCCGCGACGACCCCACTGGGCGGACCTTCTGCGCGGCGCTGAAGGCGGCGCAGGACCGCGGCGTGGCCGTGCGGGTGATCATCGACGGCATCGGCGGCGGCTATTTCCGCGCGGCGGCCTTTCGACGGTTGCGGGCTTCGGGGGTGCCGGCCGCCCTGTTCATGCATTCCGGCCTGCCCTGGCGCATGCCGTTCCTGAACCTGCGCACCCACAAGAAGTTGCTGATCCTCGACGGGCGCGAGGCCTTCACCGGCGGCCTCAACATCTCGCAGCCGAACCGCCTGCGGACCCGCCCCGACCACCCGATCCGCGACACGCACTTCCACGTCGCCGGCCCGGTTGTCGAGCAGCTGATGCTCGCCTTCAGCGCCGACTGGGCCTTCGCGGACGGCGGCGTGCTCGAAGGGCCGGACTGGTTCCCGGACCTGCAACCCGTGGGCGACTCCATCGCCCGGGTCGTCCTCTCCGGGCCCGACGCGGACGTCGAGAAGATCGAGTTCGTGATCCTCCAGGCGCTGGCCTGCGCCCGCAGCTCGGTCCGCTTCGTCACCCCCTACTTCCTGCCGGACGAGGTGGTGATGAACGCCCTCATCCTCGCGAGCCAGCGCGGGATCACGGTGGACATCGTCATCCCGCGGGTCAGCGACCACCATTTCATCGATTGGGCGACGCGGGCGCACGTCGCGCCGCTGATCCGCAACGGCGTGCGGATCTGGCTCGACGAACCGCCCTTCGACCATTCCAAGGCGATGGTGGTGGACGGGGCCTGGTGCTTCGTCGGCAGCGCGAATTGGGACATGCGCAGCTTCCGCCTGAACTTCGAGCTCAACGTCGAGATCCACGACGCGGCGCTCGCCGCTCAGCTCGAGACGTTCATCCGCGCCAAGATGGAGACGCCGCTCACGATGGAGGCGATCGACGCGCGGGCCTTGCCGGTCCGTTTGCGCGACGCAGGCGTGCGACTGCTGCTGCCATACCTCTGAAGCGAACGCGCGGCGCCTCGCCGGGCGGGGCCGGGCTGAGGTGGACGACGATGGGCCGGTGGTCGGAAGGGCCGCGCGGCAGCACCGCGTGCTCGCGGCAGACGAGGCCGCGCACCAGGCAGCGGTCAAGGCGCAGCGGCACCATCTCGACCATGGCATGGGTCGGCCGGCGCGGCCCCACGTCGCGAAAGCCCGGCAGCAGCGCCGGCCCGACGATGTTGTAGTCGCCCAGGATCGCCGAGCGCTCGGGCAGCATGCCGACGATGCGGCGGAGCTGGCGCCGGTTCAGCATCTGGCCGTGCGAGAGGTGGACGTTGGCCACGCCGAAGTCGCCGAAATCGAGCACCTGGCAGACCCGGTGGACCACCGCGCCGGACGGCAGCGTGACCACGGCCGGGTTCGTCGCCCACGGCGTCGGGCACCACATCGCCAGCCCGTGGATGCGGCCGGGCAGCGGCACCCAGGCGTAGGACCCGCCGACCCGTTCGGTGATCCCGGCGATCTCGCGGGTGGCTTCCTGCATCAGCAGCAGGTCCGGCCGCTCCTGCTCGATCAGCGCGACCACGTCCTCGACCGCCGCGCCGGTGCGCCGCAGCAGGTTCCAGCTGACGACCTTGCGCGACGCCGCCGCGGCATCCGCCTGTCGGAGCGGCGCCGGCGCGACGGAATCGAGGCCGAGGGGCGCCGGCGAGACCTGGGCTGAGACCTGGGATGAGGCTTGGGACGAGGCTTGGGATGAGACCTGGGATGTCGCCATGCGGGCCGTTCGTGCTCCTGACCGCGCTCTTCCGACAGCCTGGGGCAGGCGCGAGACCGGGATGGGACCGGGCGGGTTTCGCCCGCCTCCCAACGCGCGACCCACGATCCCGTTGCCCTGTTGACGCAACGCTCCTCCACTCTTGAGCCGTGCGCCGCAAGCGCCCAGAACCCATCTCGACCGGACCGAGGCCGCAAGGGGGCGCTCCAGACGGCGCTCCAGATCTTTGGAATCCATGACGCGTTTCACGTTCATCCACGCCGCCGACCTGCATCTCGGCAGCCCGCTCGCCGGGCTCGGCGCGCGGAACGCCGAGATCGCCCAGCGCTTCGCCTCGGCTGGGCGCCGGGCGTTCGAGGACCTCGTCAGCCACGCGATCGAGGCCAGCGTCGCGTTCCTGATCGTGGCCGGCGACGTCTACGACGGCGACTGGGCCGACCACTCGATCGGCCTGTTCTTCGCCCGTCAGGTCGCGCGGCTCGACCGCGCCGGCATCCCGGTGGTGCTGGTGCGCGGCAACCACGACGCCGAGAGCGTGATCACCAAGGCGATCACCCTGCCGGAGGCGGTCCGCACCTTCTCGACCAAGAAGCCGGAGACCATACGGCTCGACGCGCTGAAGGTCGCCCTGCACGGCCAGAGCTTCCCGAACCGGGCGGTCGACGAGAACCTGTCGCTGTCCTACCCGGCCGCCGTGCCGGGCTGGTTCAACGTCGGGGTGCTGCACACCTCCTGCACCGGCCACGCCCAGCACGCGACCTACGCGCCGTGCTCGGTCGCGGACCTGCGGGCGCGCGGCTACGATTACTGGGCGCTCGGCCACATCCACGACTACACCGAGCTGTCGCAGGATCCTTGGATCCTGTTCCCCGGCAACCTCCAGGGCCGCAGCATCCGCGAATGCGGGCCCAAGGGCGCCGTCGCCGTCGAGGTCTCTGACGGGCATGTGGCGGGCGTGCGCCGCCTGATCGTCGACCACGCCCGGTTCCACAACCTCTCCGTCGCCGTCGACGAGGCCGAGACCGAGGCGCAGGCGGTGGCGCTGGTCGAGGCGGCGATGCGTCCGCTGGCGGCGCTGGCGGAGGGCCGCCTGCTCGCGGTGCGGGTGCACCTCACCGGGACCACCGCCGCCCACGACCGGCTCGCGGCCGACCGCGAAACCCTCACCGCCGAGATCCAGGCCGCCGCCGACCGCGTCCACGAGGACATCTGGCTGGAGAAGCTGAAGATCGAGACCGCCCGCCCGAGCGGCGGCCCGCGCGAGAACGTCGTCGACGCCATCGACCCGGCGACGCTGCTCGCCGAGATCGACCGCGACCCCGAGTTCCGCGCCCGCGCGACGGCGGCGCTCGCCGAGATCGCCGCGAAGATGCCGGCGACCGAGGACGGCGACCTCGCCGGCGACCTCGACACCCTCTGCGCCGAGGCCGAGGCGATGATCCTCGGCCGCCTCACCAAACGCGCATGCTGAGTCTGGCGCGCCAATCGAACTTGCGCCCGGTCTCGGCGAAGCGGAGACACCCATGCGCCTCTTGAGCCTCGACCTCGAACGCTACGGACCCTTCACCGGGCGGCGGGTCGAATTCCGTGCGGACGCGCGCCTGCACGTCGTGCTCGGGCCGAACGAAGCCGGGAAATCCTCGGCGCTCGCCGCGGTGACGGACCTGCTGTTCGGCATCGAGACGCGCACGGCCTACGCCTTCCTCCACGAGATGCCGCAATTGCGGATCGGCGCCGAGATCGGCAGCGCCGACGGCGGCCGGCTGGCGTTCCGACGCCGCAAGGGCAACCGCAACACCCTGGTCGACGCCGACGACGCCGCCCTGCCGGAGGCGGCGCTCGCCCCCTTCCTTGGGGGCCTGACCCGCGAGGTGTTCTGCCGCGCCTTCGGCCTCGACGCGAACAGCCTGCGCGAAGGAGCCAGGGAGATGCTGCTGGCCGAAGGCGAGCTCGGCGCCAGCCTGTTCGCGGCGGCCTCGGGCCTGCGCGGCTACAGCGACCTGCAGAAGAGCCTGGAGGCCGAGTCCGACCGGATCTACGGACCGCGCAAGCGCCAGGACCGCAGCTTCTACCAGGCGTTCGACCGCTACGACGAAGCCCGCAAGGCGATCCGCGAGACGGGGTTGCGCGCCGGCGACTGGCGCGAGCTCAACGAGGGCATCGCCGCGGCCGGGGCGTCGCTGGACGCGATCAAAGCCGAGCGCATGCGGATCGCGGCCGAGCAGGCGCGGCTCGCGCGGCTCAGGCGCGTCGGCCCGCTGATCGCCGAGATCGACGCGCTCGCGGCGCGGGACGGCGCCGAACCCGATCTGGTCGAGGTCCCCGACGCCTGGGTCGAGCGCCTGGGCGAAGCCTGCTCGGCGCTCCGCGGCCGTCAGGCGGAGGCCGCGCGCATCGATGCGGCCGCGGATGCGGCGCGGGCGGCCTTCGCCGCGGTGGCGGTCGACGCCGGGCTCGTCGGGCGCGCCGAGGAGATCCTGGAAGGTTTTCGCGGGATCGACCGCTTCGACAAGAACGGGGCCGACCTTCCGCGCATCCAGGGCGAGGCCGACCAGTTCGACGCCGAACTCGCCCGGCTCGCCGTCCGGGTCGGCCTCCCCGACGTGGAGGCGCTGACGCGGCGCCAACCCTCGGACGCCGAGCGCGCCCGGGTCGAGGCGCTGATCCGCGACGGGCAGGAGGACGCCGCCGCCATCGCCCGCCTGGAGCGCGACCTCGGCGCGGCCCGCGCCGAGCACGAGGGCCTGCTGCGTGACGTGGCCGAGGGCGGCACCCCCGTCGACCCAGCTCCGTTCCGCGAGGCGTTGCGGCCGCTGGCGGCGATCCGCACCGCGATCGTCGAGCGCGACGCCCTCGACGCCACCGTGCGGCGCGCCGAGCAGGTGCTGCGCGGCCAGGCGGCCCGCCTGTCGCCGCCGGTCGCCGACGTCGCGGCCC
>NZ_VRUT01000178.1:0-8704 GCF_008039465.1 Methylobacterium sp. WL120
GGGCTGGGTTGGCCGGCATTGGTGTTGGCGTTCGGCACGCCGGGCGGGGTGAAGCCGGTGAACATCTTCATGGCGTCGCCGAAGAAGCCCATGTTGGCCCGCACCTGCTGCTCGATCGCGGTCTGGAGCGCCGAGGAGCCGAAGCCCGCCCCGCTGAAGCCGGTCGAGAACTTTTCGCGCAGGCCGTCCTGGTCTTTCGCGAAGTTGGCCATCGAGAATTCGAGGAAGCTCGGCACCATCGTGCGCATGCTGTCGCCGTAGAAGCGGATCAGCTGGCGCAGGAACGCCACCGGCAGCAGGTTGTCGGCGCCGGCCTTGTTCTCCTGCTCGAAGATGATCTGCGTCAGCACCGAACGAGTGATGTCGTCGCTGGTGCGCGCGTCGTAGACGACGAAGTCCTCGCCGTTCTGCACCATCGTCGAGAGGTCCTCGAGGGTGACGTAGGTCGAGGTGCCGGTGTGGTAGAGGCGCCGGTTGGCGTACTTCTTGATGACGGTCTGTTGTGCCTTGACGCTGTCCGCCATCTTTGCGGCCTCTCCCCGATCGCGCGACGACCACGGCCAGGCCCCCGCCGCCGGGAGCCGCCCACGCGCCGGTTCCGACCTTAAGGCTTTCAGCCGGCGACGAAAATAGCCATCTGGCGCCTTTTCCCGCGGAATAATGCTAATTCGCCCCGGCCACAGCGTCGACGGCGATGGAGCAGTCGCCCCGCAAGCGTTACGCCCCACCCTCCAGCCTTCTTGACTTCGACCGAGCGAGGCCCTTCATCCGGAGGAACGGCCTTTTGCGAGCGCGCGACCTTGAAGACGCGCCGGCCGACCACGAGGAGAACGTTTCAGATGGCAAGCGAAGACATCGTCATCGTCGGCGCGGCGCGCACGGCGGTTGGTTCGTTCGGCGGCGCGTTCAACACGGTGCCCGCGCACGAGCTCGGCAAGGTGGCGATCAAGGCCGCGCTCGAGCGCGCCGGCGTCTCCCCCGACGACGTGGACGAGGTGATCTTCGGCCAGGTGCTGACCGCCGGCGCCGGGCAGAACCCGGCCCGCCAGGCCGCCATCGCCGCCGGCATCCCCGAGAAGGCCACCGCCTGGGGCGTCAACCAGGTCTGCGGTTCGGGCCTGCGCACCGTCGCCATCGGCATGCAGCAGATCGCCAACGGCGACGCCACGGTCATCGTCGCGGGCGGCCAGGAGTCGATGTCGCTCAGCCCCCACGCGCAGTACCTGCGCGGCGGCCAGAAGATGGGCGACGTGAAGCTCGTCGACACGATGATCAAGGACGGGCTCTGGGACGCCTTCAACGGCTACCACATGGGCACCACCGCCGAGAACGTGGCCCAGGCCTTCCAGCTCACCCGCGAGCAGCAGGACCAGTTCGCCACGGCATCGCAGAACAAGGCCGAGGCCGCCCGCAAGGAGGGGCGCTTCAAGGAGGAGATCGCCCCCGTCACCGTCCCGGGCCGCAAGGGCGACGTGGTGGTCGACACCGACGAGTACATCCGCGACGGCGCCACCGTCGAGGCGATGGCCAAGCTGAAGCCCGCCTTCTCCAAGGACGGCACGGTGACGGCCGCCAACGCGTCGGGCCTCAACGACGGCGCGGCCGCGATCGTGCTGATGTCGGCCTCGGAGGCCGAGCGCCGCGGCATCACCCCGCTCGCCACGATCAAGTCCTGGGCCACCGCCGGCGTCGACCCCAAGATCATGGGCACCGGCCCGATCCCGGCCTCGCGCAAGGCGCTCGACAAGGCAGGCTGGAAGCCCGCCGACCTCGACCTGATCGAGGCCAACGAGGCCTTCGCCGCCCAGGCGCTCGCCGTGAACAAGGACATGGGCTGGGACGACGCCAAGGTGAACGTGAACGGCGGCGCCATCGCCATCGGCCACCCGATCGGCGCATCCGGCGCCCGCGTCCTCGTCACCCTGCTGCACGAGATGAAGCGCCGCGACGCCAAGAAGGGCCTCGCCACCCTGTGCATCGGCGGCGGCATGGGCGTCGCCATGTGCATCGAGCGCGCATAAGCGGCATCGCGCGCATGGGCGGCCTGAGCCCCGAGACGAAAATCCGTCTTTAGGCCCAAAGCAAAACATTTCGCGTGCGGACGCCATCCGCACGCGGCATGACGGCATCATCCCCGGGCCGGCGGCGACCCCGTCGCGCCGACCCGGTCACGGCCCAGAAAACAGTTCAAGAAACCGGAGGAAACCATGGCTCAGCAACGCGTCGCCCTCGTCACCGGCGGCACCCGCGGCATCGGCGCGGCGATCTCGAAGGGCCTTGCGGCCAAGGGCTACAAGGTCGCCGCCAACTACGGCGGCAACGACGAGGCGGCCCAGGCCTTCAAGGCCGAGACCGGCATCCCGGTGTTCAAGTTCGACGTTGGCGACTTTTCCGCCTGCGAGGCCGGCATCAAGGCGGTCGAGGCCGAGGTCGGCCCGATCGACGTGCTGGTGAACAACGCCGGCATCACCCGCGACGGCCTGTTCCACAAGATGAGCTTCGAGAAGTGGCAGGCGGTCATCAAGACTAACCTCGACTCGGCCTTCACGGTGACCCGCCCGGTGATCGAGGGCATGCGCAACCGCGGCTTCGGGCGGATCATCCTGATCTCGTCGATCAACGGCCAGAAAGGCCAGATCGGCCAGGCCAACTACTCGGCCGCCAAGGCTGGCGTGATCGGCTTCGCCAAGGCGTTGGCCCAGGAGAGCGCCGCCAAGGGCATCACCGTCAACGTGATCGCGCCGGGCTACATCGCCACCGACATGGTGATGGCGGTGCCCGAGGAGGTGCGTAACAAGATCATCTCGACGATCCCCGTCGGGCGCCTCGGCGAGGCCGAGGAGATCGCCCGCGCAGTCGAGTACCTCGCGGCCGAGGATTCGGGCTTCATCACCGGCTCGACGCTGACGATCAACGGCGCCCAGTACATCGCCTGAGCGGCCGCGCGGGGGTACCCTCCGGCGCCCCCGCCCCGAACCTGTCGCCGCGGCCGGATGCGGCGGCCGGACGCAGAGGCCTTGCGTCTTATAAGACGCCTCTTCGCGCCTGTTCAGCAATGCACGGCGTCTAATTTTTGCTCGCTCCATCTGCGATTGCTTTAATCGTTGGTGAGGTTTCGTGCCCATGATGCTTCAACCGGGGCGAAGCGCGGGCGGCGAATCACAACGATGAAGACCATCCTGATCCTCACCGATCAGCCCGATCGTGGGCAGAGGCTCGCCGGGCAGCTCCGACCGCTGGGCGAGCCGCTGGTGGTCGACCTGCTGGATCCCTACCAGGCCCGCAACGCGCCCGACCTGACGCAGGTGGTCGCCGTGGTCGGCGACGCCTCGCTCGCGCATTCGCAGCAGGTGTCCGGCCTGCACAAGTACATGCACCGCCTCGGCCCGGCGCAGGTTCCGTTCCTCTGCGTGCTGCACGAGGACTCGCCCCGCGCGCATCTGCAGGCGCAGGCGCTCGGCGCGACCCGCACGCTCCGGGCCGACGCGGTGATGCGCGACCTGCTGCCGTCGCTGCGCAGCCTCGTTCCGGGCGAGGGCCAGGCCGAGGTGCGCGCCGCCATCGCCGAGGCCGACACGGCGCTCACCCGGATCTTCGACCTCGGCCGCGCCGGCAGCGGCCCGGCGCCGGCCGTGGCGGCGGCGGGCGCGGACCTCGTGGTCGGCGCCCTCAACAAGGCCGACATCCGCGGCTGGCTCGACGTGGTCTGGCGCTTCGACGACGCGACGCACCAGCACTGCCTGCTGGTCGCCGGCCTCGCGGCGGCATTCGCCCGGCAGCTCGGCCTGCGCGCGCAGGATTGCCGCGACCTCACCCAGGCCGCCCTGCTGCACGACCTCGGCAAGGCCCGCATCCCGCTGGCGATCCTCAACAAGCCGGGCCGGCTCGACGCGGACGAGATGACGGTGATGCGGACCCACCCGGCGCTGGGCATCGCGATGCTGCAGGGCCAGGACTACCCGGCGGCGATGCTCGCGGTGGTGCGCTCCCACCACGAGGCGCTCGACGGCTCGGGCTATCCGGACGGGCTGACCGCGAAGCAGATTCCAGACCTCGTGCGGCTGATCACGGTCTGCGACATCTTCGGGGCGCTGATCGAGCGGCGGCCCTACAAGCGCCCGCACTCGGGCGAGGCGGCCTACGACATCCTCCGCGGCATGACCGGCAAGGTCGATCCCGACCTCGTCAACGCCTTCAAGCCGATCGCGGAGGCCGCCGGCAGCGCCATGGCCAGCGCCAGCGCAGCCTGAGGTCAGATGCCCCGCGCCTTTCCCTCTCCCGTAGAGGAGGGAAGGAGGAACGTGGCAGCTTCGCCTGCACGATGCATGAATTCACTTGGCGCGCATGGGAGCCCGCGTCTCGTTCGGCCGTGGGACAAACTGAGTCATGTCCGGCGTCCGACCTGCAAAAACGCCTACGCATAACGCTTGGCGCCCGCCACGCACAGGACGACCACGGCGGTGGCGAGCAGCATGCCCGGTGCCACCGGCTCGTGCAGGAGGAGGCCGGCCAGCGCCAGGCCGAGGAACGGCTGCAGCAGTTGGAGTTGGCCGACGCCGGCGATGCCGCCGAGCGCTAGGCCGCGATACCAGAACACGAAGCCGACGAGCATGCTGAACACCGAGACGTAGGCCAGCGCCGCCCAGGCCGGCCAGCCGACGTCCCAGGTGCCCGGCAGGCTCGCAAGCGCCAGCGCCAGGGTGACCGGCAGCGACAGCACCAGCGCCCAGGAGATCACCTGCCAGCCGCCGAGCCGGCGCGACAGCGCGGCGCCCTCCGCATAGCCGAGGCCGCAGAGCAGGATCGCCGCCAGCATCATGCCGTCGCCGGCCGGCGACCCGGCCCCGCCCTGCGCCAGGGCGAAGCCGGCGACCGCAAGGCTGCCGACACCGGAGAACAGCCAGAAGGCGGGCTTGGGCCGCTCGTTGCCGCGGAGCACGCCGAACAGGGCGGTCGCGAGCGGCAGCAGCCCGAGGAAGACGATGGAATGGGCCGCGGTGACGTGCCGGAGCGCCAGCGCGGTGAGCAGCGGGAACCCGATCACCACGCCGAGCCCGACGATCGCCAGCGGGACGAGGTCGCGCCGCAGCGGCCGCGGCGCGCGGAAAGCCAGCAGCAGCCCCGCCCCGATGAGCCCGGCGATCGCGGCACGCGCCGCCGTAAGGAACAGCGGCGAGAAGCCCGCCACCGCCACGCGGGTCGCCGGCAGCGAGGCGCTGAAGATCAAGATGCCGAGGAACCCGCTGCCCCACCCCGCCGACATGGCTCTCATCGCGCATCCCCCCGAGGCAGCCCGCTTGCCGCCGCCGGCCTTGACAACCATCGCAGGCCCATGCCGTCAAATGCCCAATCTTTCGCCATCCATGCGGATCGGGCATGATGAATCCGGCCCATCTCGACCTGTTTCGGGCAGTGCTGCGTCACGGCGGCATGACCCGAGCGGCCGACGCGCTGGGCATCGGCCAGCCGCACGTGAGCCGGGCGGTGGCGCAGCTCGAACGCGAACTCGGCTTCCCCCTGTTCGTGCGCGGGCACGGCAGCGCGATACCGACGCCGGAGGGTGCGGCCTTCGCCCGCGAGGTCGAGCGGACCCATGCCGGGCTCGACCACCTGCGCGAGGCCGCCCGACGCATCCGCGACGTCGGCAGCGGGCCGCTGCGCGTCGCCTGCCAGCCGTCGCTCGCGGCCCGCCTGCTGCCGCGCGCGATCGGCCGGCTTCATGCGGCCCATCCCGGCGCCCGGGTCGCGGTGCACGTGCCGGCGCCGGACACGATCTGGTCCTGGGCGGCGTCCGACCAGTGCGACCTCGGGCTGGTGCGCCCGCGCCCCGGCCATGCGGGGGTGGTCGCCGAGCCGTTCCTGACGGTTGATGCGGTCTGCGCCCTGCCCCGGGGCCACCCGCTGGCGGCGCGGCGCGCGATCACCGTGCACGACCTCGCGGAGGCGGCGCTGATCGCCGGCGCGGCCGGCGCGTTCCAGGACGCGGTGGAGGCGGCGTTCCGCGCGGCCGGCCTCGCGCCGCGCTTTGGGATGAGCGCCCAGTACACCGCCGCCCGCTGCGGCCTGGTCGCCGAGGGGCTCGGGCTCGCCGTCGTCGACCCGGTCGCCGCCCGCGGCCTCGCCCTGCCGATCGTCCTGCGCCCATTCCGCCCATCCCTGCCGATCGCGACCCTGCTGATCCGCCCGGCCCGCCCCCCGGCGATCCTGGCGGAGCGGCTGATCGGGTTCCTGCGGGAGGCGCGCGACGCGGAGGGTTTTGCGGCGGGGTGAGGCGCCACCTCCCTCCCCTCGCTGCGGGCAGGGCGTTTGTAGATGGTACCGCACCGTCATTCCGGGGCGCCGCAGGCGAGCCCGGAATCCAGAACCGCCGACGGTGCAAAGTCCGGCTCGACCAGCGTTTCTGGATCCCGGGCTCCGCTGCGCGGCCCCGGGATGACGAAGGTGCCGCCAATGGCTTTCCGAAGGGCAAGTCGGCATCGGCCCTCGCCCTGCCCGCTTTATTAGGGAAAGCGGATCGACACGCCCCTCCTCTCAGGCCCGGTTGCCTTCGCTCGCGGGTCCGTGGGAAAGCATTCTTCCTTTCCTGAGCACGGGTCTCGCGTGATCGCTTCCTCCTCCGCCACCCTCGTCGGCTGCGGCGCGATCCTGCTGTGGTCGCTCCTGGCGCTGTTCACCGCCGCGTCCGGCACGGTGCCGCCGTTCCAGCTCGCAGCGATGACCTTCGCGCTGGGCGGACTCGTCGGCTGCGCGAGCTGGTTCGCGCGCCGGGGCGGGGTCGCGGCCGGGCTCGCGGCGCTTCGCCAGCCCTGGCCGGTCTGGGCGCTGGGGGTCGGCGGGCTGTTCGGCTACCACGCCCTGTACTTCGCCGCCCTGCGCCTGGCACCGCCGGCCGAGGCCGGGCTGATCAACTACCTCTGGCCGCTGCTGATCGTTCTGTTCTCGGCGCGGCTCCCCGGGGCAGGCGGACTGCGGCCCGGCCACCTCGTCGGCGCGCTCCTCGGGCTCGCGGGCGTCGTCGTGCTGTTCCTCGGCCGCGGCGCGTTTCGCTTCGACGATGCGGCGCTGCCCGGCTACGCGGCCTCGCTCGCCGCCGCCTTCGTCTGGGCGGGCTACTCGGTGCTGTCGCGCCGGGTCGGCACGGTGCCGACGGATGCGGTCGCGGGCTTCTGCCTCGCCACCGCCGCCTTGAGCCTCGCCTGCCATCGCGTGTGGGAGACGACGACTTGGCCGGAGGGCGCCCTGCAATGGGCCGCCGTCGTCGCCCTGGGCCTCGGGCCGGTCGGGGCCGCGTTCTACCTGTGGGACATTGGCTGCAAGCGCGGCGACATTCGCCTGCTCGGCGTCGCGGCCTACGCCGCGCCGGTGCTCTCGACGCTGATCCTCGTCGCCTCGGGCTACGCCGCCGCGACCCCGGTCCTCGGCATCGCCTGCGCGCTCATCGTCGCCGGCGCTCTGATCGCGCTGCGGGCCTCACGCGGGGTGGGGTAGCCGCCGGCTCTTCCTTCCCTCGCAGAGAGGGAAGGAAGCGCACCCGAGCGCACCCGAGCGCACCCGAGCTCACCGCGGCGTCGGGCGCCAGTCCGCTGGGGCCATCTCGAAACCCGAAAAGTCGAAGGCCGGGGAGACCGTGCAGCCGACGAGCGTCCAGGCGCCAAGGCTCGTCGCCGTCTGCCAGTGGCCCTCCGGCACGACCAGCTGCGGCCGCTGCCCGCGGAGAAGGTCGGGGCCGAGATGGTAGGCGGCGGCGTCGTGGCCGTTCGGGCTCACCGTGAGCACCAGCGGCGCGCCCGCGTGCCAGTGCCAGATCTCGGCGGCGTCGACGCGATGCCAGGCCGAAACCTCGCCGACGTCGAGCAGGTAGTAGATCGCGCTGCCGACAGAGCGCCCCTCGACCGTGCGCGGATCGCGGAAGGTCTCGCGGTAGTGCCCGCCCTCCGGGTGCGGCTGCAGCCCGAGCGCCGCGATCACCGCCGGTGCCGTCATGTCCGCCATGGTCGTTCGCATCCTTCGATCGGGCTGGTGGGACCCGTGTTCGCACATCCGCCAAAGGCCCGGTGCCTACTCGGCGATGGCACCCTGGGGAACGTGGAAGCCGGGTGGGGCCTTCGGGGCCGCATCCTTGCGCGGCGCGGGCTTGGCCGGCCTTCGCACCGCCGCGGGCGTCGCTTCTTTGCCGGCTTCGTTCGTGTTCGCCGCGGCGTCCGCCGGGGCGGTCTCGGTCGCGTTGCCCTTGCGATTCCCTTTGGCGTCCCTCTTGCCGTTCCCCTTGGTCCCGCGCGC
Source organism: Methylobacterium sp. WL120 (assembly GCF_008039465.1). Classification (NCBI taxonomy): domain Bacteria; kingdom Pseudomonadati; phylum Pseudomonadota; class Alphaproteobacteria; order Hyphomicrobiales; family Methylobacteriaceae; genus Methylobacterium; species Methylobacterium sp. WL120. The sequence continues at coordinate 8,281 of NZ_VRUT01000178.1, forward strand.
AGCCACAGGCGGCGCGGCGACGGCCGGCGGGTCGATGCAGGTGTGGAAGGCGAGGGAGGCCAGGGGGGTGCCGTCCTCGGCGACGATCGGCAGGGGATCGGGCAGGGCCGGCAGCGCGGCCTCCCAGCGGATCGGGGCGCCGAGCTGGGTTTCGAGCGCGGCGGGGGCCGGGCCGCGGCGGAGGGTGGCGAGGTCCGGCCCGTAGGCGGTGGCGGGCTTGGCCGCGATCACGACCTGCAGCACCTGGCTGATTTCGGGCGTCAGCGGCCGCAGCGGGTTGGCGACGCTGGCGCGGCCGATCCGCGTCACCGCTACGTCAAAACCCTTCGCGCCCTCGTAGCGCGCGGCCCGCGCGCCGCAGGGCTGGAGCGCGTCGAGGTTCGCGGCGGGCGTCGCCGGCTCGGGCGCTGGCGCGGGAGGGGGA
>NZ_VRUT01000179.1:0-8621 GCF_008039465.1 Methylobacterium sp. WL120
ATGCGCAGCGCCGGGTCGTAGACGTCGCGGCTGCAGCTCGCGAGGCTCGGCGGCCCGGCGAGCACCCGCCAGCCCGGCGGCAGCAGCGGCATCACGAGGCCGTCGGCCCCGTCCGGATGGTCGGTGATCCGCCCAAGCGCCCCGGTGAGGTTTTGGTGCGCGCCGGCCGCGAGGCACGCCTCCATCTCGCGCTCGGGCAGGCCGTCGCTGGTCATCGCCCCCTTGAACAGCTTGAGCGCGACGGCCTGCTGCGTCGCCCCCGAACGCCAGAGCGCGCGGTGGACCCGGCCCGACGTGCCCTCGCCGAGAAGCGGGCCTAGATCGAGGTCGGCGAACGGGATCGCGGCCGCCGCGGAGCGGGGCGCGTCGCCCTCGAACGCGTTGCCGGCCCACGAGGTCCAGGCGAGGCCGGGCAGGGCGGTGAGCCAGGCGGGCAGGGCGTCGAGGCGGTTGGCCGCGAGCCGGATCAGCTCGAGGTTCTGGCAACCCGCCAGGCTGTCCGGGAGGGTGCGCAGGCGGTTGCCCGAGAGCATCAGCTTCTGCAGCCTCGGGCGCGCGCCGAGTTCGTCCGGCAGGTGCGCGATCCGGTTGTCGGTGAGCGTCAGCCAGCGCAGGCGCGGCGGCAGCGCCTCGCCCGGCACGTCCGTCAGCCCGCAGCCGCGAAACCCGACCTGGCTCAGCGCTGTGCAATTCCCCAGGGCCGGCGGAAGCTGCGAGACCGGGTTGCCGGAGCAGAACAACACCTCCAGCCGCTTGAGGCGGCCGAGATCGTCCGGGAGGGCGGAGAGCGCGTTGCCCGAGAGGTCGAGCAGCTCCAGCGTGTCGGCCAACCCGAAGATCTCGGGTGGAAACGCAGTCAGTCCGGCGGCCGGCAGGCGCAAGGTGCGGGCGCCCGCGAGGTCGCCGCGGCGGAGGGCGGCGAGGGTGTCGTGCGTCGCGTCCGGCATTCTCGGGATCTGCGCTCCAGCCCGCTTGGTCAACCGGGGTCGTCGCACGAAGCGCAGGCTCCGAGCAAACGCAGCGCAAAGGACAAAAGGCCGATAAAAGGATTATGTGCTTGACATCGGCACGCTCCTCCGGCATAAGAACCGCACGCTCCAGAAGTGTGACGAGACGGCTCGGGAGGCGGCGATGGGCAGTCCGAACTACCGGGTGCCGCCGGAGCTGCGCGAGGCCGCCGCGCGATTGATGCGCGAGAGCGACCTCACCCTCAGCGCGATCGCCCTCACCACGGGCCTGTCGCTCGGTACGCTGTGCAAGTGGAACCGCGCGGAGAACTGGCGCCCGATACGGAAGCGGCGGCGGGACTGGGACGCGTCGCCGCCGAGGCTGGCCGCCCTGCATCGTCTCGCCCGCCCACGGCGCGGTCCGGAGCTTCAACCCAAGGGCGTCACGCCGGCCAGCACGGAACCCGACGCGGTCGTGCGGCCCGCGGTCGAGCACGCCGGGGCCGAACACGCCTTGGACGAACATGGCTTGGACGAGCACGCCTTGGACGAACATGGCCTGGCCGCCGCCGACCTGCCGACGCTGCGGGCGGCCTTGCGCGCCCACATCGGCCGGCAGATCGCGGCCTTCGACGAGGCGCTGCGGGGCGAGGGCGCCGCGGTGGTCGATTCGGCACGGGTGCTGCGCGACCTCGGCGGCCTCAAGCGCCTGCTCGACGACCTTACGATCGAAGGGGAGGGGGATGGCCGCACACCCGACCCTTCCGCCCTCGACCTTGCGGGCCTCCGCGCGGAGATCGCGGGCCGCTATGGACGATGCCGCGACGAGCGGCCGGATGACGGCCTTCCTGGCGAGCCTGCCGCCGCCGCTCCTGCGGGCGCTGGCGCTTGATTGGCTCCACCAGGCCCGGCCCGACCAGCTTCCGCCGCCCTGGGAGGACGACTGGACCACCTGGGCGGTGATCGGCGGCCGCGGCTGCGGCAAGACGCGGACGGGGGCGGAATGGGTCGACGCGCTCGCCCGCGGCGACCCGGCCTTCACCGACGCGGCGATCGGCCGGATCGCGCTGGTCGGCGAGACCTTCGCCGACGTGCGCGACGTGATGGTCGAGGGGCCGTCGGGCCTCCTCGGCCTGCCCGAACGCGGCGCCCGCCCGCGCTGGTCGCCGAGCCGGCGCCGCGTCGAGTGGGCCAACGGCGCGGTGGCGACGGCGTTCTCGGCCGAGGAGCCGGATTCCCTGCGCGGCCCGCAATTCGGCGCTGCGTGGTCCGACGAGATCGCCAAGTGGCGGCGGCCGGAGGTCACCTTCGACATGCTGCAATTCGGGCTGCGGCTCGGCGCCCGCCCGCGCAACCTCGTCACCACCACGCCGCGGCCGATCCCGCTGATCCGACGCCTCATCGCCGACCCACGCACCGTGGTCACCCAGGCGCGCACCGCCGACAACGCCCAGAACCTCGCCCCCGCCTTCCTGGAGGCGGTGGTGGGGCGCTACGCCGGCACCCGCCTCGGGCGGCAGGAACTCGACGGCGAACTGATCGACGACCGGCCCGACGCCCTGTGGACGCGGGACATCATCGAGGCGACCCGCGTCGCCGCGGCGCCCGAGCTGCCTCGCATCGTCGTCGCGGTCGACCCGCCGGCGAGCTCCGGCCGCTCGGCCGACGCCTGCGGGATCGTCGCGGTGGGTGCGCTCGGCGACACCGCCTACGTGCTCGCCGACGCGACCCTGGCGCGGGCCGGCCCGCAGGCCTGGGCCAACGCCGCGCTGGCGCTCTACCACCGGCTCGGCGCCGACGGACTCGTGGTCGAGGTCAACCAGGGCGGCGAGATGGCGACCGCGGTGCTCGCCCAGTGCGATCCCGCGGTGCCGGTGACGCCGGTGCGCGCCACCCGCGGGAAGTACCTGCGGGCCGAGCCGGTCTCGCTGCTCTATGCGCAGGGCCGCGTCCGCCACGTCGGCGCGCTGCCGGCGCTGGAGGACGAGCTCTGCGACTTCGGGCCGGACGGGCTCTCGTCCGGCGCCTCGCCCGACCGCCTCGACGCCCTGGTCTGGGCGGTGACGCACCTGCTGCTCGCCCCCCGCGCCGAGCCGCGGATCCGAAGCTTTTGAACAAGCCTCGATGAGCCCGGCTCATCGAGGTCTTGCCCCCGCGACTGCGGGGCGGCGGCGATCCGCCGGACCTCATGGGTTTCGACCCATGAGACATAGGAAAACTTCCATTCCAAGGAGGCGCCCGATGCCGACCCTGCTCACCCGGCTGGCGCGCGCCGCCGGCTACGTGCCGGCCGTGAAGGCCGCGCCCCTCGGGGGGCCGGGCGTCGCCTTGTACGGCGACGCCCGCGCCGTCTGGACCGCCCGCGACGGGACGGCGCTCGCCCGCGAGGGCTACCAGCGCAACGCCGTCGTCCACCGCGCCGTGCGCCTCGTCGCCGAGGGCGCCGCGACGATCCCGCTGGTCGTCACCGGCGCGGAGGCCGTCGACCACCCGATCGCCGCGCTGCTGGCGCGGCCGAACCCGCGCGAGGGCGGCACCCGGCTGCTGGAGACGCTGTACGGGCACCTGATGGTGTCCGGGAACGCCTACCTGGAGGCGGTGTCGCTGGACGGGGTCCCGCGCGAGCTGTTCGCGCTCCGCCCCGACCGGATGCGGGTAGTGCCGGGCGCCGACGGCTGGCCCGCCGGCTACGTCTACGAGGTCGGCGGGCGCCGCGTCGTCTACGACCAGTCCGGCGCCGTGCCGCCGATCCTGCACCTCGCGCTGTTCCACCCCACCGACGACCATTACGGCCTGTCGCCGATGGAGGCGGCGGCCGTCTCGCTCGACATCCACAACGCGGCCGGCGCCTGGAACAAGGCGCTGCTCGACAACGCCGCGCGCCCCTCCGGCGCGCTGGTCTTCGCCGGGGCCGGGGCGTCCCTGAGCGAGGCGCAGTTCGTGCGGCTGAAGGCCGAGCTCGAGGCGAACTACCAGGGCGCCGGCAACGCCGGGCGGCCGCTGCTGCTCGAAGGCGGGCTCGACTGGAAGCCGCTGGCGCTCTCGCCGAAGGAGATGGACTTCGTCGAGGCCAAGGCCGCGGCCGCACGCGAGATCGCGCTCGCCTTCGGCGTGCCGCCGCTGCTCCTCGGGCTTCCGGGCGACAACACCCACGCCAACTACGCCGAGGCCAACCGCGCCTTCTACCGGCAGACCCTGGTGCCGCTCGCCCGCCGCACCGCGGAGGCGCTCGCCCACTGGCTCGCGCCGGCCTTCGGCGACCTCCGCCTCGAACCCGACCTCGACGCGATCGAGGCGCTGGCGACCGAGCGCGAGTCGCTCTGGCGCCGGGTGCAGGCGGCGGACTTCCTGACGACGGCCGAGAAGCGCGAGGCGGTGGGCTACCCGCCCGAGCCCGCCTGACGCGGCGGGCCACGCCTGCCTTCTGCCCGTGTTCGCTTCGGAGACCGCCCATGGACGGCCATTTCACCGGCTATGCCAGCCTGTTCGGCGTGCCCGACCTCGGGCGCGACGTGGTGCAGGCGGGCGCCTTCGGCGCGAGCCTGCGGCAGCGCGGCGCCGCCGGGGTGCGGATGCTGTGGCAGCACGATCCCGCCGAGCCGATCGGCCGCTGGCAGGCGCTGGCCGACGACGCGCGCGGCCTGCGCGTCGAGGGCCGCCTCAACCTCGCGGTGCAGCGGGCGCGCGAGGTCGACGCGCTGATGCGCGACGGCGCCCTCGACGGGCTGTCGATCGGTTTCCGCACCGTGGCGGCCCGCCCGCGCGGCGGCTTCCGCCAGCTCCACGCGGTCGACCTCTGGGAGATCTCGCTCGTCACCTTCCCGCTGCAGCCGGGCGCCCGCGTCGCGCAAGCGCCGCTGCCGGCGGAGCTGCGCGCCTTCGCCCGGCGGCTGGCACCCGGCGGCGGCGTCCGCCGACCTCCATTTCCCTTCGCTTTCCAACGGTGAGGTTCCCATGACCCGTCACGATACCTTCGAGACCAAGTCCGACTTCGCGCTCCTGGAGAACAAGGCCGGGCGGCCCGCCTCCGATCCGGGCACCGCGCGGGACGCGTTCGACGGGCTGACCCAGGCCTTCGAGGCGTTCAAGGAGACCAACGACATCCGGCTCGGCCAGATCGAGGGCCGCCTTGGGCCGGACGTGCTCACCGAGGAGAAGCTGGCGCGGATCGACGCGGCCCTGGACAGCGCCCGGACGCGGCTGGACCGCATCACCCTGGACCGCGCCCGCCCGCCGCTCGACCGCCCCGAGCAGCCGCGGGACGCGATGACCGACGAGCACAAGGCAGCCTTCGATCTCTACGTCCGGGCCGGCGAGAGCGGCGGCCTGAAGGGCCTGGAGGCCAAGGCGCTCTCGGCCGGCTCCGGCCCGGACGGCGGCTACCTGGTGCCGCAGACGATCGAGCGCGAGGTGCTGAAGCGCCTGTCCGCCCTGTCGCCGATCCGCGCCATCGCCAGCGTCCGCACCATCTCGGGCGGGCAGTACAAGCGCGCGGTGGCCACCGGCGCCCCGTCCGCCGGCTGGATCGGCGAGGCCGCGCCGCGACCGGCCACCGACGGGCCGGTGCTGTCGGAGCTGAACTTCCCGGCGATGGAGCTCTACGCCATGCCGGCGGCGACCCAGACGCTCCTCGACGACGCCGTCGTCGATCTCGACGCCTGGCTCGCCGACGAGGTCGAGACCGCGTTCTCCGAGCAGGAGGGCGTCGCCTTCGTCACCGGCAACGGCGTGAGCCGCCCGCGCGGCTTCCTCAGCTACGACACCGTGGCCAACGACGCCTGGGTGCCGGGCAAGGTCGGCATCGTCGGCACCGGCGCGGCCGGCGCGTTTCCGGCGGCCAACCCCGCGGACGTGCTGTTCGACCTCGTCTACGGCCTCAAGGCCGGCTACCGCCAGAATGCCGGCTTCGTCATGAGCCGGCGCACGCAGAGCGCGATCCGCAAGTTCAAGGACGCGGACGGCAACTACCTCTGGCTGCCGCCGACCGCCGCCGACCGGGCCGCGACCCTGCTCGGGTTCCCGGTGACGGAGGCCGAGGCGATGCCCGACATCGGGCCGGCCAGCCTCGCCGTCGCCTTCGGCGACTTCCGCCGCGGCTACCTCGTGGTCGACCGCACCGGGCTGCGGGTGCTGCGCGACCCGTACTCCGCCAAGCCCTACGTGCTGTTCTACACGACCAAGCGCGTCGGGGGCGGCGTGCAGGACTTCGCCGCAATCAAGCTGCTGAAGTTCGCCTGAGGGCGGGGCGGCGCGGGTCTCGCGCCGGCCTCACGCGTCCGGGCGCCTCGCCAGCGCCCGGCCGACTTCGAGGAGGAGCGTGTCGACGAGCGTCCGCAGCCGCGTCTGCCCGGTGCGGTCGATCGCCAGGCGCGCGGCGAGGATCTGGTCGGCGGCCTGCTCCAGCGGGTCGGACGGAGGCAGCATGCGAAGCTTCGGCCCGGACAGCACGCTGAAATTCGGACGTGTGTCCGTGATGTCCACGTAGGCGCCGTGGCCGTGCATCCCGTTTGCCGTGGGCACCAGATGCCCGCGGTTCCGGATCCAGCGGATTTCGCCGGCCTGCGTCAGGATGCGGAACTCGGCGGCGAACGTCCCGCCTGTCCGGCGCACCCGTTTGATCTGTGCGAAGACCCAATCGCGATCCTCGGGATGGATGCGGGCCAGCGCCTCGTCGAGGGTGAGCGGCTTTCCGGCCAACGACGCGTCGCCCGCCATCACGCTGGAGGCCCCCGCATCCAGCACCGACCGCCCCGACGCGACGTTCGTCTCCCAGACGCCGACGAACCCGAAGGCGTTCAGCGCCGAGGCGAGCGAAGGCGTGACGGGTGTCGAACCGTCGAACATGAACGATACCCTTGCACGAAGGCGCATCGGGTTTGCGGGGCCCGGATGCGCCGATGCCGATGCTGCCAGCGGTATCATCCACTGAATTGAAAATACAATCGCGCCGCCACTCCCGGCGATCGACCCGCAGCCGGTACGACGACCGTGTGTTTCGCCGCCATTCCAAGATCAGATGGTGGGTCTCAGCGGGCGCGGCCGGGCCGGGCCATCCAGTCCGAGCGGTTGCCGCGGCCGGCCGGCATCGCCTGGCCGACCTCGATCCGCGCGAGTTCCGCCGAGCGGGCGGCGATCCACCCGGTGTGCTCGGCCACCGGCGTCACTGCGGTGAAGCCGCCGCAGGCGGTACGGTGGCGGGCGTCCTGGCGCATCGCGCCGCTGGACCAGCTCACGACGCCGACGATCTGGTAGCCGCCGGGACCGCCCGACAGGATCGGGCCGCCCGAATCGCCCAGGCATGCGCCGGCGCCGGCGGTCTCGGCCATGCGGCGCCGGTCGGTGACGACGGTGACGCGGTTGGCGACCTGCAGCGAGCCGATCGAGACAAGGTGGGCCTGGCGCAGGGTGCGTGCGCTGTTGCGGCGGTTCTCGGCGACGACGCCGAAGCCGGCGATGTCGACCGCGTCGCCGTTGCCGATCGTCCCGGCGCCGCGCGGATCGAGGGGGGCGTAGTCCGCCCCGAGCGGCTGCTCGAGCTTGAGCAGGGCGAGGTCGATGCCCGGCTGGTCCTCCGGCGTGGTGCCGGGCACGAAGTCGGGATGCATCGAGGCGGCGATCACGGAGACCCGGCGCTGGCGAAAGCCGCGGTCGACCGCCACGATGCTGTAGCCGGCCGGCTGCATCACGCAGTGGGCGGCCGTCAGCACGAGGTCGGGTGCGATCAGCGTGCCCGAGCAGATCTCGCCGAGCGTGCTCTCGATCCGGACGACGAAGTTACGCGTGCCGTTGGGGTCGCGGGTCACCGCGCCGTTGATCACGGCCGAGGCCGGCGCCGGCAGAAAGCTCAGCAGGCCGAGGGACAAACCGCCGAGGAGGGCGCCGCGGAGGACAGTGGCGAGCATCGTTCACTCCGGGGGCCGAAGGCGCACTCGGCCCGGTGGGACTCAAGCGTAACGTAAAGCAATCCGTCGGCCAAGGTTCCGTTCCTTGAGGGAGTGGGTCCGCTCAGCGCCAGCGCGCCGCGCCGCCCCAGCCGGCCAGCGTGCGGTCGAGCCAGTCCCGCTGCGGCGCGACGAGCACGGCTTGCGTGAGGCCGCCGCAGGCGCCGCCGATCCAGGCGGTGACGGCGACGACGCCCGATCCGTCCGAGACCGGGCCGCCGGAATCGCCCTGGCAGCCGCCGGCGCGGCCCGGGCCCTTCAGCCAGACCAGGATGCGGCTCGGGCCGTGCGGCTCGATCACCGGCAGCGCGACGCTGCGGAAGGTGCCGGTGGAGCGTGGGTCGCCGGGCGTGTCGGCGCCGTAGCCGGAGAGCGTCAGGGTCTCGCCGGCCCGCGGGCTCGCGGCGCTGAACGTCGCCGGGGCGAAGCGCGACGGCAGCGGCGTGTCCGTGCGCAGGAGCGCGAGGTCGATCGAGCGGCGCCGGCCGGCGATCGCCCCGGCATCGTAGCCCGGATGGACCGCCCGGGCCGCGACCGCGACGAGGACCGGCTGCCCGGAGGCGTCGCGGAAGTGGACGCGGTGCTCCAGCCCCGCGGCCGCGCAATGGCCGGCGGTGAGCACCGCGTCGGGGGCCACGACCACGGCCGAGCAGACGCCGCCCTTCGAGGACAGGACCATCACCGCGCCCTCGGGCGTCGCCTCGGCGCCGCCGACCACCGCGCCCGCCGGGCC
>NZ_VRUT01000017.1:0-46006 GCF_008039465.1 Methylobacterium sp. WL120
TTCGTGGCCGCCCGCGCGCCCGCCTTCCCGCGCCCTGCTCGCGCGAACGTCGTGCGGGCGGCCCTCGACCTGATCGAGACGCCCGACCTCGCGCCGCTCTTCGCCCGCGATGCGCGCGCCGAGGTCAGCCTGTCGGGGCGGGTGGTGGTGGAGGGCGTCGAGCGGCCGGTCTTCGGCCGCATCGACCGCCTCGCGGTCGCCGACGGCATCGTGCGGCTCGCCGACTTCAAGACCGGACGCCCGCCGGACGAGGGCGCGCCGCCGCCGCGCCCCGAGACGGCGCAGATCGCCCTCTACGCCCGGCTGCTCGCGCGGATCTACCCGGACCACGCGATCCGGCCGATGCTGGTCTGGACCTCCGGCCCGGTGATCCGGACCTTGAGCGAGGACGAGATCGCCGAGGCTTTGGCCGGGCTCGGGCTCGCCGCAGCCTGAGGCGGCTAGGGGGATCTCGCGGCGGCCCGCGCCCCATGCGGGCGGCCCCTGCGGAAATGGCGGTTGCGTCGGTGCGCGAGAACCAGCATCAGGCATCCCGTATTTCGGGCCGTTCGGATCGCCGCCGCCGGATTCTCGTCACGGGAACGCCGAGGGTCGGAGCGAGCCGAAGCGCCGTCGCCTGTCGACGCCGTCCGTGATCGTTCAGGCACAGGGAAATCCGACATGAAGACGCGCGCAGCCGTGGCGTGGGAGGCGAAGAAGCCGCTCACCATCGAGACCATCGACATCGAGGGGCCCAAGGCCGGCGAAGTGCTCGTCGAGGTGATGGCCACCGGCATCTGCCACACCGACGCCTACACCCTCTCGGGCCTCGATTCGGAGGGCAAGTTCCCGGCGATCCTCGGCCACGAGGGCGCGGGCATCGTCCGCGAGGTCGGCGCCGGCGTCACCGACCTGAAGGTCGGCGACCACGTGATCCCGCTCTACACGCCGGAATGTCGCGGCTGTAAGTCGTGCCTGTCGCAGCGCACCAACCTCTGCACCGCGATCCGCGCGACGCAGGGCCAGGGCGTGATGCCGGACGGCACCTCGCGCTTCTCCTGCGTCTCCACCGGCGGCAGCCCGGGCGGGTCCGACACCCTGTTCCACTACATGGGCTGCTCGACCTTCTCGAACTTCACCGTGCTCCCGGCGATCGCACTCGCGAAGATCCGTGAGGACGCCCCCTTCGACAAGGTCTGCTACATCGGCTGCGGCGTCACCACCGGCATCGGCGCGGTGATCTACACCGCGAAGGTCTGGCCCGGCGCCAACGTCGTGGTGTTCGGCCTCGGCGGCATCGGCCTCAACGTGCTCCAGGCCGCGCGGATGGTGGGCGCCGACAAGATCATCGGCGTCGACATCAACCCCGACAAGCAGGAGATGGCGAAGAAGTTCGGGATGACGCACTTCATCAACCCGAAGGAAGTCGGCAACGACCACGTCGTGGCCGCGATCCTCGACGCGACCGGCGGCGGCGCCGACTTCTCGTTCGACTGCACCGGCAACGTCAACGTGATGCGCCAGGCGCTCGAGTGCTGCCACCGCGGCTGGGGCGAGTCGATCGTCATCGGCGTGGCGGAAGCCGGCAAGGAGATCTCGACCCGTCCGTTCCAGCTCGTCACCGGCCGCGTCTGGAAGGGCTCGGCCTTCGGCGGGGCGCGGGGCCGCACCGACGTGCCGAAGATCGTCGACTGGTACATGGAGGGCAAGATCAACATCGACGACCTGATCACCCACACCATGCCGCTCGACCAGATCAACCACGGCTTCGACCTGATGCACGAGGGCAAGTCGATCCGCTCGGTGGTGATTTACTAGGCCACGACGCGTACGCCCTCCCCCCTCGAGGGGGGAGGGACATGCCCGCCCGACCGTCCCGATCAGGAGATCACCCCATGGAAACCGTCTCGAAGGCCCTCTCGCATGGTGGCGTCCAGGGCGTGTACCGGCACGACGCCGAGACCACCGCCTGCCCGATGACCTTCGCGGTCTTCGTGCCGCCGCAGGCCAAGGACGGCCCGGTGCCGGTGCTGTGGTACCTTTCGGGGCTGACCTGCACCCACGCCAACGTCATGGACAAGGGCGAGTACCGGCAGGCCGCCGCCCGCCACGGCGTGATCGTCGTCGCGCCGGACACCTCGCCCCGCGGCGAGGGCATCCCCGACGAGGCCGGCAACTGGCAGTTCGGCTCCGGCGCGGGCTTCTACCTCGACGCGACGGAAGCTCCCTATTCCGCGAACTACCGGATGTGGAGCTACGTCACCGAAGAGCTTCCGGCGCTGATCGCGAAGAACTTCCCCGCGGACATGAGCCGCCAGGGCATCGTCGGCCACTCGATGGGCGGCCACGGCGCGCTCACCATCGCGCTGACCTATCCCGACCGCTTCAAGTCCTGCTCGGCCTTCGCACCGATCGCCCAGCCCTCCACGGCGGGCTGGTCGAAGCCGGCCTTCGAGAAGTATCTCGGCGCGGACACCGCGGCCTGGCGCGCCCACGACGCCACCGCGCTGATCGAGGACGGACACCGCTTCCCCGAGCTCCTGGTGGACCAGGGCACCGACGACAGCTTCCTCGACGACGGCCTGCGGCCGTGGCTGCTGGAAGAGGCCTGCAAGAAGGCCGGCATCGCGCTCACCCTGAACATGCGCGAGGGCTACGACCACTCCTACTTCTTCATCTCCAGCTTCATGGACGACCACATCGCCTGGGCCGCCGCCCGGCTGAAGTGACCGGACGGTGCCCGCCGCCTGACAGACCGCACGAAGCTTCGGCGCCGCATGGCCGGTGCCGGGGGTTTTACAGGCCCGCGATGCTATAACCTTCCGCAAAGACGCCGCCGCCCGATCCGGGACGGACGTCGCGACGGGAGGATGCCATGGCCGGTCTCGACAGGCGACAGGTGCTGATGCGGGCCGGGCTCGTGGCGATCGGCGCGGGGCTTCCCTTCCGCGCCGCCGCCGAGGACCGGATCGCCCTGCCCTTCGGCAACGGCGCGCGCGCCCTCGTCCGCTATCCGGGCAAACGCCCGCTGATCCAGCTCACCAGCCGCCCGCCGCAACTCGAAACGCCGTTCTCGGTGTTCGACGAGGGTGCGATCACGCCCAACGACGCCTTCTTCGTGCGCTACCACTTGGCCGACCTCCCACTCGCGATCGACCCGGAGACGTACCGACTGGAGATCAAGGGCCATGTCGAGCGCCCGGTCGCGCTGTCGCTTGCCGACCTCAAGCGCATGGCGCCGATGGAGGTTGTCGCGGTGAACCAATGCTCCGGCAATTCCCGCGGCTTCGTCGAGCCACGCGTCGCAGGCGGCCAGCTCGGCAACGGCGCCATGGGCAACGCCCGCTGGACCGGCGTGTCGTTGAAGGCGGTGCTCGACGCGGCTGGCATGAAAGCCGGCGCGGTGCAGGTCGCCTTCGACGGCCTCGATGGCCCGGTGATTCCCGAGACCCCGGACTTCGTGAAGGCGTTGACCGTCGATCACGCCCGCTCCGGCGAGGTGATGCTGGCTTGGGGCATGAACGGTCAGGACCTGCCCTTTCTCAACGGCTTTCCGGTACGCCTCGTGGTGCCGGGATTCTACGGCACGTACTGGGTGAAGCACCTCGGCGCGATCACCGTGCTCGACCGACCGTTCGAGGGCTTCTGGATGAAGTCCGCCTACCGGATCCCGGACACGCCGTGCGCCTGCACCGAGCCGGGCAAGGCGCCTGCGGCCACGGTGCCGATCGCGCGGTTGAACGTGCGCTCGTTCGTGACGAACCTAAACGACGGCGCCAAGGTCAAGGCCGGGCCGACATCGCTTCGCGGCATCGCCTTCGACGGCGGCTCCGGCGTCGCGCGCGTCGAACTCTCGACGGACGACGGCCGCACCTGGATACCGGCCGAGCTCGGACAGGATCTCGGCCGCTACGCGTTCAGGACTTGGACGGCGACCACCGAACTCGGTGCCGGCATGCATGCCATTCGTGTGCGCGCGACAGCCAAGGATGGCGCAGGCCAGCCGATGGAGCCGCAGTGGAACCCGCCGGGCTACATGCGCAACGTCGTCGAGACCACCCGCATTCAAGCGGCCTGAGAGGGGGAATCGATGTCCATTCGCTGCCACATCGTACTTATGGTCTCGCTTTGGGCGGGCGCAACGACGGCCGCGCCGCTGGATTACGCGTTGCCGGATGCCTATTCCGAATTGCGTTCGAGCGCAGGCCAAGAGGCCGGCCGCACGGCGGCGCAGGGCAATTGCCTCACCTGCCATTCGACCGACTACATCGCGATGCAGCCGCCGGGCAAAGGTAAGGCGTTCTGGGATGCTGAGGTGACCAAGATGATCAAGGTCTATCACGCCCCGATCGACGAGGCGGACGGCAAAGCGATCGCCGCCTATCTCGCGGACGCCTACTGAGGGCGTCCCGCCGACGCGGACCGGTTCAGCGAAGGGCCGTCCCCGGAAGGGTCATCGATGTCGCTTCCGCGACCGCTCCGTGTGACGGCGTCTGCTCGGACAGGTAGATCCGGCCGCCCACGAACAGCAGCGCGAGCGCCCAGAACACAATCGCGGCGCGGCGCGTCTCGCCGTAGCTCCCGAACTTTCCGGAGATCTTGGCGTCCGCACAGGCGCGCGACATCTCCATCGGCTCGCCGAAGGGGTCGTAGGCTGTCGTGAGTTGGTCGAGCTGGGCGGTCATGATTGAAGATGTCGCGCTTGGGCGCGCCTGAATCAATGGTTGCGTCTTCCGAAGATTCCTCGATAAGGAAAGACTTCTTCTCCGCCTGATCCTCGGCGTGGAAGTTCCTTCCCAAGCGCCCCTCGGGGTGCGGATTCTGCCGAGCGAGAGGCCGCATGGGCGCTGACTCGAAGCCGATGACGACATCCGCGCGCACCGAGCCGACCGCCGGCGCCGGCCCGTTCGCGCTGCTGCCGGGCATCCTCGTCTGCGTCGCGATCACCGGGATCGCCATGGGCGTCCAGGCCGCCGAGGAGCGCGCGCTGGATCACCCCTACATCGAGGCCCTGGTGATCGCGATCCTGCTCGGCATCGCGGTCCGCAGCGCCTGGGTGCCGGGTCCGCGCTTCCGCAGCGGAATCGCCTTCAGTGCCAAGCAGCTGCTCGAGCTCGCCGTGACCCTGCTCGGCGCCTCCCTGAGCCTCGGGGCGATCGTCGCCTCGGGGCCGGCGCTGCTCACGGGCATCGTCGGGACCGTGATCCTGACGATCGCGGCGAGCTACGGCATCTGCCGCCTGCTGGCGCTGCCGGCGCGGATGGCGATCCTCGTCGCCTGCGGCAACGCGATCTGCGGCAACTCGGCGATCGCCGCCGTCGCCCCGGTGATCGGGGCCGACAACAAGGACATCGCCGCCTCCATCGCCTTCACCGCCGTGCTCGGCGTGCTGATGGTGCTCGGGCTGCCGCTGTTCGTGCCGCTGGCCCACCTCTCCGACAACCAGTACGGCGTGCTCGCCGGCCTCACCGTCTACGCGGTGCCGCAGGTGCTGGCGGCCACCGTGCCGGTCAGCCTCGTCAGCACCCAGGTCGGCACCCTGGTGAAGCTCGTGCGCGTGCTGATGCTCGGCCCGGTGGTGCTGGCCTTCTCCGTCATCGCCCGGTGGCTGCCGGCCGACGGCGGCGCCGCGACAAGGCCCGGCCGCCTGAGCCTGACCCGGCTGGTGCCGTGGTTCATCGTCGGCTTCCTGGTGCTGGCGAGCCTGCGCTCGCTCGGCCTGATCCCCGACGCGGCCGCGCTGCCGATGACGAGGTTCGCCGGCCTCCTCACCGTCGTCTCGATGGCGGCGCTCGGCCTCGGCGTCGACGTGCGCATCCTCGCCCGCGTCGGCGGCCGCGTCACCGCCGCCGTCACCGGCTCGCTCCTCTTACTCATCGGCATCAGCCTCGTGCTGATCCGGACGCTCGGCATCCCCTGAGCGGCTGCGACGCGGGCGCCGAGACGGTCTATCCTCCGCGTCCCCCGGCGCGACGCCGTCACGAAGGATCGAACCCCATGCGCCTGGATGCCTCCGAACGCGGCGTCTTCCCGATCGCCCCGACGCCGTTCCATGCGGACGGCCGCATCGACGTCGACTCGATCGACCGGCTGACCGACTTCTACGCCGAAAACGGCGCCACCGGCCTCACCGTGCTCGGGGTGATGGGCGAGGCGGGCAAGCTCGATCAGGGCGAGGCGCTCGATGTCGCCCGCCGCTTCATCGTGCGGGCGGAGGGCCTGCCGGTGATCGTCGGCGTCTCGGCGCCGGGCTTCGCCGCGATGGCGTCGCTGGCCCGCAGCGCCATGGATGCGGGCGCGGCCGGCGTGATGATCGCGCCGCCGAGCACGCTCCGCACCGACGACCAGATCGTCGGCTATTACGCGCAGGCCGCCGAGGCGATCGGCGCCGACGTGCCGTTCGTGATCCAGGATTACCCGCTGACCTTCAGTGTGGTGATGACGCCGGGCGTGATCCGCCGGATCGTCAACGACAACCCGGCCTGCATGATGCTCAAGCACGAGGATTGGCCGGGGCTGGAGAAGATCTCGGCGCTCCGCGGCTTCGAGGCGGACGGCGCGATGCGGCACATCGCGATCCTGTGCGGCAACGGCGGCCTGTTCCTCGATTTCGAGACCGAGCGCGGCGCCGACGGCGCGATGACCGGCTACGCCTTCCCCGACATGCTCGCCGACGTGGTCCGCCTGGCGGCTGCCGGCGAGCGCGACGCCGCGCACGACCTGTTCGACGCCCACCTGCCGCTGCTGCGCTACGAGCAGCAGCCAGGCATCGGCCTGGCGGTCCGCAAATACGTGATGGCGCGCCGCGGACTGATCGCCTCGCCCGCCCAGCGCAAGCCCGGCGGCGCCCTCGGCAAGAGGGCGGTGGCGGAGGTCGAGTACCTGCTCGGCCGCCTCGCCCGACACGACCCCCGCGCCGCGTTGGCCCCGGTCTGACGCCTCACGTCGCTTACACGTCTCATCGAAGCGAAACGCGATCAGTCCCGCTCCCTCGCCGTCATCCCGGATCGATCCGTTGGCGATCGGATCACCCTTCCCCGTCACCCCCGAGCGACCATTCGCCGACGCGGGCGAGGTGGTCGTAGTCGCCGTAGGACTTGGCGTATTTCGGGTAGGGCCGCGAGGTGTAGGCGGCCTGCCCCGTCATGAAGCGGGCGACGAGCCCCTTCAGGCGCGTGGCGTGCTCCTCGACGATCTCGGGGACGGTGCGCGGATCGCCCTTGGGCGGCTTGACCGCCAGCGGCACGAACGGCTTCCGCCCGCCGGAGGCGTGGACGTAGAGCAGGTCCGGCGCCGCGTCCGCCGCCAGGAAGCCGTCGAAGGCGCCGTGCATCAGCATGGCCGCCTCCAGGGTCAGCTGCGGCGAGAAGCCGGCGAAGATTTCCCGCGCGGAGGGCGGCGCGCCGGTCTTGAAGTCGACGATGCAAGCGCCGTCGGCCCCGCGCTCGATCCGGTCGGCGCGCGCCCGCAGGGTGAAGGTCTCGGACCCGAGCGGGATCGCCCAGCGGCCGAAGATCTCGGGCTCGACGCGGGCGAGCGTCGCCCGCCGCGCGATCTCCCAGGGCAGGTAGAGCGCGGCCATGCGCTCGTAGCGCGGCCACCACTCGGCGTAGAGCTCGGGGTAGGTGTTGGCCGTCTCCGAGAAGGCGTCGACCGCGATCTGATTGAGCCGCTGCCACGCGATCTCGGGGGCGGGCAGCGCGCCCGGATAGCGCTCGGCGAACTGGCCGAAGATCGCGTGGATCATCGTGCCGCGGTCGCCCGCGCCCGGCCGCTCCGCCACCGCCTCCAAGGGATCGAGCCCGAGCACATGGCGCGCGAAGATCGCGTAGGGGTCGCGGACCAGCGTCTCGATCTCGGTGACGCTGAGGCTGCGCGGGAACAGGGCCGGGTCCGGCTTCGGCTTCGGCTGGGTCAGGCGCGGTTGCGGGGCCGCGGTGTCGAGCGCGCGCGCGTAGCCGGCAAAGCGACGACCCGCGTCGAGCGCCGTCGCCCACGCCGCCTCGCCCGCGAACGCGCGGATGCGCTGCAGGAAGCGCGACGGCACGGTCGGCGAGCCCTCGCGCTTGGCCGCGCGGGTGATCACCGCGTCGCGGCAGCTCATGCCCTGCACGAAGTCGTGGGCGGCCTGGCCGAGCTGGCGCTCGGGCGGGTTGAGTCCGACGCGCTCGCGCATCGGGCGGTTGAGGAAGGCGTCCGTGGTGGTCTTGCCCGGCCAGACGCCCTCGTCGAGCCCGGCGAGCACGACGCGATCGTAGTGCATCAGGCGCGATCCGAGCGGATCGAGGATGCTCAGGCGCGGGTGCGGCGCCGGACCGGCGCAGGGCACGGTGCGGTCGGCGGCGAGCGTGGTGAGGAAGGCGGGGTAGTCGTCGAAGTGTCCCGGCAGCAGCGCCGCGTCCGCCTCCGCGCGGTGGCCGACGAGGTTGCGCACGTCGTCGAACAGCGTGTCGAGGCAGTTCAGCGAGGCGTCCGCGATCGGCTCCGTCACCTCCGCCGGCCGCGCCAGCAGCGCCTCGCAGACCTCGGCGTGGAGGCGTGCCGCCTCGACGAGGTCGCAGGACGCAGGCTCGGTGCCGCACGCGCCCGCGAACGCCGTAAGCGGGGCGAACGCGGCCTCCAGGTGGTCGAGGATCGTCGCCGCCAAGTCCCAGTCGAGGTCGGAGAGGCGCTGCTTGGCGCGGGGCTGGTGCCTGTGCGGGGCGGCGCGCTGGGCGGCAAGCGCATCCTTCAGGCCCTGGAAGCTGCCGGCCGGCGCCGGGCCGCGCAGCACGCCGATCTCGAGGGCCGCCGCCCCGCGCATGACGTCGCCGCGCGGAAGGCCGAGGCCGACCAGCGGGTGCGCCAGGAGCGCGATGATCCGCGGCGGGATCGCGTCGCCCTGCTCGGCGTGGAGGTCGACGGCAAGCTCCGCCGAGAGCCGCGCCAGCCGGCCCGCCGAACTGCGGCTCAGCGTCGACCCGGCGCTGTCCTCGGCGACGATGTCCCAGCGGGCGAGCTCGGCGGCGACCCGCATGGCGAGCGCGCGGTCGGGCGTGATCAGGGCGGCCGTCCGGCCCGGGGTGGCGAGCGTTTCGCGCAGGGCGAGGGCGGCGATCAGCGCCTCGTCGCGCTCGTCGGCGGCCTCGGCCACGGCGAGCCCGGCGAGGCCTTCACGGCCGAGGGTGTCGCGCAGGGCCGGGTCGAGGCGCGCCCAGGCGTCGGTGGTCTCGGCCGGGCGCAGGGCCTGGGACAGCAGGGCGGCGCGCGCGGTCGCCTTGGGATCGTGGCCGCCGAGATCGACGATCGCGGCCCGTGCGAAGCCGAGGCAGCCGGGGCCGAGCAGCCGATGCAGCACGGCCTGCGGATGGCCGTGGGCGACCTCGCGGTCGAAGCCGGCGCCGGTCTCGATCGCGTCCCACCCGGCCTCGTCGAGGTCGAGGTCGAGCCCCGGAAGCACCACCGCGCCGTGCGGCAGCCCCGCCACCGCGGCGATGAGCTTGGCGGTGGCCGGCACCGAGCCGGTGGAGCCGGCGATCACCACCGGGTCGCGCGGCCGTGCGCGGGTCAGCCGCGCGGCCTCCGCCAACACGAGGTCGCGCGCGCGCGAGACCGGATCGGTGAGGCCGCGCTCGGCCAGGATCCGCGGCCAGTTCTCGGCGGCGATCCGCACGAAGTCGAGGGTCAGGCCGAAATAGCGCGAATACTCGGCCTCGACGGCGCCCGCGATCTCCGACCAGGGCAGCCCCTCGACGGTCAGCGCGTCCATCAGGCCTTCGAGGTCGGCGGCCAGCGCCACCGCGTCGGCGGGCGAGGCCGGCACCAGGAACGGCACCTCCTCGTCGATCGGCAGCAGCGAGCGATCGACCGCTTGTGCCCAGGACTGCACCAGCCGGGCGAGGATCAGCCGGCGCTCCAGCTTCTGCATCTCGGGGTCGAGCCCGGTGGCGGCGTTCGCCACGAGCGGCATCGCGGCGAGATCCAGCTCGGCCTCGTCCGCCTCGCCGAGCGGGATCATCCGCGGCAGCAGCGCCGCCTCGCCGAGCCGCGCGGCGAGGCGCTTGGCCAGCTCCTTCGCCACCCCCGGCGTCGGCAGGTAGATCGTCACGGCGGCCAGCGCCAGCGGGTCGCCCCCGAGGTCGCCGACGAGGCGCCCGTCGAGCAACGCGTCGACCAGCGTCGGCAGGAACGGCGCGCCGCGGGTGATGGTGAAGACGTGGGAGGGTTCGATCGGTTCGATCTGGGTCAACCGAGGATCCGTTCGCGCTCGTGCGTGAAGTTGAGGGCCTTCCTGCCAGACATCGCGCTCGTCAGGTAGAGGTGCAGGCCATCAGTGATCAAAGTCACGTCCGACTCTTGAGCATCCAGGATCGAGATGTCGTTGAGACCGAGCGTGTCGAAGTCGGAGGCATTCACGGCGACCGCACTTGGAACATATGTCTCCGTTGCCGCCTCGGCATAGCCACGAAACGCCTGAAGTACGGGGGCGAGACGAGTCTGGTCGAACTGCCGGATCAGGTTCGAGGTCTCGGCGAGGACGTTCGGCGTCGTGACGAAGACCGCCGCATCCCCGATCACGAGCTTCAGCAGCGCGAAGTCGTCGATCGTGTAGATCCGTGTCCGCCGGTGGGCGGCGATGTAGGTTTCCGACGCGGTCCCGACGAAGAGCAGCAGAAGCAGGTTCGTATCGATGAACAGGCGTCTCGCACTCAAGGCTCGACTCGGCGGTCGGTGACGGAGACGACGCGGCCGTCGTCATCCTTGAGGTGCACCACCTTGTAGGATCGCTTGAGGTCGAGATCGCGCCCAAGTGCCGTCACCAGCGGCTTCGACGCGTCCCAAGGACGCGAAAAGCCGACGGTGATGAGCCATTGGTTCAGTGCGTCGTCGAACCGAATCTCTTCGAGGCCGATGTTCTTCGGCTGCTCGGCATCGAAGACCGTGGCGACATAGTCCTTCGCTTTGGAAACCGCTTCCTTCACGTCCACCGGGACCTCCGCAGCGACCAGGGCCAGCCTCGACGCGAGCAATCTAGAGGTTCCGCTTCCGTTCCTCAAACGGAATCGCCGCTCACCCCTCCTGCGCGCTTACCCGCACCCGCTCCTCGGCGGCGCGGATCGCGTCCGGTGTTCCGACGTGGAGCCATTGCCCGTCCAGGCGGAGGCCCGAGAGGCGGCTCGCCGCGATCGCGCGGTCGAACAGCAGGTTGAGCGAGAAGGCGCCGTCCGGCGTGTCGGCGAACAGCTCCGGCTTCAAGACCGCGACGCCCGCGTAGATGAAGGGCGCGATCCGGCGCTCGCCCCGCCGCGCGAGGCGGCCGTCGGCGGCCATCACGAAGTCGCCGGCGCCCTCGTAGCCGAGGCTGGTGGTGGTCGGCGCCACCAGGAGCAGGATGTCCATGCGCGCCGCGTCCCAGGCCTCGATGAGCCGGGCGAGGTTCGGGGTCGGGCCTTCCAGCCAGAACGAATCCGAGTTGAACACCACGAACGGATCGGCGCCGACGAGGTCCAGCGCCTTCTTCACGCCGCCGCCGGTCTCGAGCAGCGCCGCGCGTTCGTCGGAGACGACGACCTTCGGCAGGCCGCCCCGCTTGGCCAGGTGACCCTCGATCAGGTCCGGCAGGTAGTGCACGTTGACCACCGCGGTCTCGATGCCGCCTTCCGCCGCCCGGTCGAGGGCGTGGTCGATCAGCGCCTTGCCGGCGACCTCCACCAGGGGCTTCGGCACGGTGGCGGTGACGGGGCGCATGCGCTTGCCCAGGCCCGCGGCGAGGACGAAAGCGCAATTTATCGGGGATCGCGTGATCGGCGCTTGCGCGGTCGGCGGCGAGGCGGGGGTGTCGCTCATGCGCGGGGCTCGCGAAGGAGGGGTCGGAGGGCGGCTCAGGCGGGCTCGGCGGGCGGCTCGGCGGGTGCGAGCAGCCCGGGCAGGTGCCGCAGGTGCCAATCGCGCAGCGACGCCAGGGCCGGGTGGGCGAGGTTGCGGGCGAGGTAGCCCTCGATCCGCGGGATGTGGGCGAGGTAGGCGGGCTTGCCGTCGCGGAGGTTCAGCCGCGCGAAGATGCCGAGGATCTTGGTGGCACGCTGCGCCGCCAGGATGGCGTAGGCGGTGGCGAAGCCCTGCACGTCGAAGGCCGTGTCGCGGGCGCGGCGCTCGCGGGCGTAGAGCCCGAGCAGCCGGAGCTCGAACTCGGCGTTGGCGTCGACCCGCGCGTCCTGGAGCAGCGAGGCGACGTCGTAGGCCGGGTGGCCGAGCACCGCGTCCTGGAAGTCGATCACGCCGATGCGCTCCAATCCGTCGCGCTCGGGCAGCCAGATCAGGTTGGGGGAATGGTAGTCGCGCAGGGTCCAGGTCGGGCGGGCGGGTACGGCGCCCTCCAGCACCTCGGCCCAGAGCGCGCCGAACTCGGCCCGCGCCTCCGGCGAGAGCGTCACGCCGCGCAGCGCCGGGGCGTACCAGTCCGGCAGCAGCTCGGTTTCGAACAGCAGCGCCTCGGCGTCGTAGGTCGGCAGCACGTGGTCGATGCCCTCGGCCACCGGCAGCACGCCGGGCAACTCGACGGCGTGGAGCTTGGCCAGCAGGCGCGTCGCCTCGGCGTAGCGCTCGGGCCGCGGGCCGGCGGCGTCGACCACCGGTTCGATGCCGAGGTCTTCGAGGATCAGCAGGCCGGTGTCGAGGTCCTCGCCGTAGATGCGCGGCGCCGAGAAGCCCAGCGCCCGCAGCCCCCGGTCGATGGCGACGAAGGCGTGGACGCTCTCGGCGAGCTTGACGATGGCGCTGTAGGGCTTGCCGTCGCGCACCGGGGGGCCGTCGGCCCGCGGCGGCGAGATCATCAGCACCGCCGAGCGGCCGTCGGGATGGGTCAGGCGCTCGTAGGCGCGCGACGACGCGTCGCCCTGCATCAGGGTGCGCGTCGCCTCGTCCCAGCCGCTGCGGGCGAGCAGCGCGCGGACCGCGCGCGCGCGATCGAGGCGGGCGCGCATGCCCTCGGTGCCGGAGATGCGCGCGAACCGGGAGCCCTCGCCGAACTCGGGCCGGAGCGACAGGTCGATCGAGAGCACCGGCCCCTCGCGCGGCGGCAGCCGCTCGGGCCACTCGACCAGGGTGATCGCGGAATCCGTCATCTCGTCGAAGCCGAGCTCGACCAGCTCGTCGGCGCTGCGCAGGCGGTAGAGGTCGGCGTGGACGATCGCGCCGAGCCGGCCCTCGTAGGGCTGGATCAGGGTGAAGGTCGGGCTTGGAACCTCGAGGTCCGGGTCGCCGGCCAATTCGCGGATCAGCGCGCGCGCGAGCGTGGTCTTGCCACCGCCCAGGCCGCCCGAGAGCGCGACGAGGTCGCCCGGCATCAGGAACTCGGCCAGGAACAGCCCGAGATCCTCGGTCGCGCCCTCTTCGGGCAGGACGATCTCCCAGGCCGGCGGCTGACCGTCCGACGGGGGCGTGCCGGCCGCGGGGGCATCGCCCGAGACGGCGTCCTGCCGGTCGTGATCGGGATCGTCGTCGCCCAAAACCGTCAACCTCCGAGCGCCGGTGCGCGGCGCGGCCTTCGCATCCGCTGTATCGGAGGATCCTTAACCGAACTTCGCGAAATCGCGCATCCCCGCCCGCCCCGACGACCGGTGCGAGCGGCTACGGCGCGACGATCAGCGCCGCATCGTAGGGCGCGAGCCGCCAGGTCTTGGTCAGGGCGAGGGTCTCCGCGAGCGGCACCGGGCGGCCGAAACGGTAGCCCTGGCCGTAGGCGCAGCCCATCTCGGCGAGGGCGTCGGCCTCGACCGGCTCCTCGATGCCCTCGGCGACCACCGGGATGCCGATCTCGTCGGCGAGCCGCAGGATCGTCTGGATGATCTTGCGGTTGGACGGGGTGGTGAGCATCGCGCGCACGAACTCGCGATCGACCTTCAAGGTGGTGATCGGCAGCTTCGAGAGGTCGCTCAGCGACGAGTAGCCGGTGCCGAAGTCGTCGATGGCGACGCCCATGGCCGCCTCGCGGCACTGGCTGAGCGCTTCCGTGGCGCCCACGGGATCGCGCATCACCGTGGTCTCGGTGATCTCGAGCTTCAGCGTCGACGGGGCGATGCCGGTGCTGCGCAGCATCTCGCCGACCATCTCGGGGAAGCTCGCCCGGGCGAGGTCGTGGCCGCTGACGTTGATCGAAAGGAACAGCGGCCCGTCGGTGGCGGCCGGGTTCTGCAGGGCCGCCCTCATGATCTCGGGTATGATCCGCCCGACCTCGGAGACGACCCATTGGGTGATCTCGACGATCAGTTCGCTCGCTTCCGCGACCGGGATGAACGCCATCGGGTGCACGAGGCCCTTCTCGGGATGGCGCCAGCGGATCAGGGCCTCGAAGCCGGCGAGCGCCTCCGTCCCGAGGTGGAAGATCGGCTGCAGGTACAGCTCGAACTCGTTGCGGTTCAGCGCCAGGCGCAGCGCGCGCTCCGTCATCATCGCGTCGATCGAGGCCTCGAAATCCGCCTTCAGCGACGGCGAAAAATGGGCGCCGGCGGCTCGCGTCGGCGCGACCCTACCGTTCGGCGCGACCGTACCGTTCGGCGCGACCGTACCGTTCGGCCTCGGCAGCGCCACGGCATCCCGGCAGCAGGCCATGATGACGCCGAAGCACAGGCGCAGGATCGGGTCGGCATTGTGCAGGCGATGCCGGATCTGCTCCTCGGAGACCGAGACGAGGATGCAATCCTCGATCGCCCGCGCCGAGGCGGAGCGCGGGCCGGCATCGAGCAGCGCCATCTCGCCGACGATCTCGCCGGCGGCGCGCTCGGCGATCGACACCTCGACGCCGTCTCGCCGAAGGAAGAGCGCGGCCCGCCCCGCGACGATCAGGTTAGGCGAACGCGCCGGGCTCGCCCTCCTCGAAGATCGCGGCGCCGGCGGACAGTGTCACGTAGGCGTTAGGATCGTTCATCTTCCGGTCCATGCCCCGCAGACCGCACCGGTGGCCGATGCGGAAATTGCCCGACCGACATTAATCAACCCGCAATTTTCTTGGCCGCCGATCGAAAAACCACGATCGATCACGTGAATGCTTTCTTCCACCGCCCAATAGTGGCCATATCCACGGACACAAACGCTGGACGGTCAAACGAATACTACTCGAGGTGGCGCCGGTTGCCTTCTGCCAACGCGACCCGGCGGCGGCGCCCACCGGATCACCCGACGAACCGCCAGACGTGGCTCTGCTTGATCTCGGCATCCTCCAGCGCCCGCGTCACCGGCACGGCGTAGCTGGCGATCGCCTCGAGGCGGGCGCGCGGCAGGTAGCTGCGGCCGGGATCGCCGAGCAGCACCGTGGTGCCGGCAGCGTGCAGGCGCCCGAGCCAGCCGCCCACCGCGGCGGCGAGGTCGCGCTCGTAGAAGATGTCGGCGGCGAGCACGAGGTCGACGTCGGGCACGGTGCCGACCAGGTCGGCCGCCGTCGCGGTGATCCGGCCGGCGACGCCGTTGGCGGCGGCGTTGAGCGGGATCGCGGCGATGGCGAAGGGGTCGAGGTCGCTGGCGAGCACCGAGGCGGCGCCGGACTTCGCCGCGGCGATCGCCACCAGGCCGGAACCGGAGGCGAAGTCGAGCACGCGCCGCCCGGCGACGACCTCCGGGTTGTCGAGGAGGTAGCGGGCGAGTGCCTGGCCGCCGGCCCAGGCGAAGGCCCAGAACGGCGGCGGCAGGCCGATCTCGGCCAGTTCGTCCTCGGTCTTCTGCCACAGCTCCGTCGCCTCGTCGGCGACGTGGATCACCAGCTCCGGCGCATGCGCCACCGGCAGCAGGCGGGTGTTGGCGCGGATGAAGGCGTCGGCGTCTTTGCTCGCGATCATGAGCCCAGCAGCTCGCGGTAGAGGCCGGAGACGGCCGCGGACACCGCGGCCTCCGAGAACCCGTCCTCGACGACCCGTCGGCGGGCCGCGGCGCCGAGACCCGCGACGAGGGCCGGGTCGCGGGCAAGGCGCACCAGGGCCGCGGCCAGGGCCGGCGCGTCGTCCGGAGGGACGACAAGGCCCTCGACGCCGTCGCGCACCAGGGCGCGGCAGCCCGGCACGTCGGTGGTCACGAGCGCCCGGCCGCAGGCGGCGGCCTCGAGCAGGGTACGCGGCAGGCCCTCCCCGCCCCGCGAGGGCAGGCAGCCGACATGCGCGCTGGCGAAGGCCGCAGCCGCGTCGCGCGTCGGCCCGAGCCAGGCGACGCCGTCGCGGGACCAGTCGCGCAACGTCGCCTCGGGGATCGCGCGGCGGTTCGAGGCGTCGGGGGCGCCGTGCAGGGCGAGTTCGACCGCCGCGCCTTGCGCGCGGGCGAGCCGCACCGCCTCGACGGCGACGTCGATCCCCTTCGACCACAGCATCCGCGCGACGATCGCCACGCGCAGCGGTGGGTGGGGCGGCAGCGGCGCCGGCACGAACGCGTCCGGGTCGACTCCGGCGCCGCCGACGATCGTCACCGCGGTGTCGGCCGGGTCGAGGCCGAGGGCGGCGGCGTCGTCCGGGTTCTCGAACAGGAAGCGGGTGCGCTTCGAGGCCAGCGGCCCGCGGATCAGGTGGCGGAGCGCCGTGCGCGCGAGGCGGCCGGCGGCGTCGCCGCGCGCGCCGATCAGCCCGAGGCCGGTGAGCGCGTAGACGCGGGCCGGGATGTTGGCCATCGCCGCCGCCGTGCCGCCGACGAGGATCCCGCGCAGCGCGATGCAGTGGACGATGTCGGGGTTCAGGGCCTTCAGGATCGCCGCAAGTTGCCCGGCCGCGTAGCCGGCGGCCATCGGGTTGAGGCTGGAGCGCTCCGCCTCCAGCGCGACCACCCGGGCGCCGGTCGCCTCGATCGCCGCGCGGTGCTCGCGCACCCGCGTCACCACGGCGACCGACAGGCCCATCGCCACCGCCGCCCGCGCCATCGGCAGGAAGTGCGAGGCGAAGAACCAGTCCTCGGTGACGACGAAGGCGAGGCGCCGCATCGGCGCGGCGGGGGCGGGGGAGTCGGCGGCGTCCATGGGCCGACCTCTAACACGGGCGGGCATCCGTGTGCGGCGGATACGCAAGCGCCGGAACAGGGCCGGTCCGGCCCCGGTTGAGGCCAGGCTTTCGCAGGGAGGAGCAGGGCCGATGGGAGCGGAGCTGATGGCATCGGACGAGACCGCCGGCACCGTCGTCGACCCGCGCGACGCGGCCGCCGAGGCCGGGCTCGCCTACGTCGACGACACCATGCCCGGCCTGACCCGGAAGAAGACCGCCACGGGCTTCCGCTTCGTCGACGCCAAGGGCGCCCCCGTCCGCGACAAGGCGCAGGTCCAGCGGATCAAGTCGCTCGCGATCCCGCCGGCCTACACCGACGTATGGATCTGCCCGCGCCGAAACGGCCACATCCAGGCGACCGGGCGCGACGCCAAGGGGCGCAAGCAGTACCGCTACCATCCCGATTTCCGGGCGGCGCGGGACTCGACCAAGTTCAGCCACATCATGGCCTTCGCCGACGCCCTGCCCGGCATCCGCACGCGCATCGACGCCGACATGCGGCGCAAGGGCCTGTCGCGCGAGAAGGTGCTCGCCACCGTGGTGCACCTGCTGGAGACGACGCTGATCCGCGTCGGCAACGACGACTACGCCCGGGCCAACAAGAGCTACGGGCTGACGACGCTGCGGGACCCGCACGTCAAGGTCGAGGGCGCGGAGATGACGTTCCGCTTCAAGGGCAAGAGCGGCAAGACCTGGGACCTGTCGGTGAAGGACCGGCGCGTGGCCAAGATCGTCAAGGCCTGCCAGGATCTGCCGGGCCAGGAGCTGTTCCAGTACGTCGACGAGGCGGGGCAGCAGCGCGACGTGACCTCCTCGGACGTCAACGCCTACCTGCGCGAGATCTCGGGGCAGGACATCACGGCGAAGGATTTTCGCACCTGGGCCGGCACGGTGCTGGCGGCGCTGGCGTTGCGCGAGTTCGAGGCCTTCGACGGCGAGGCCGGCGCCAAGAAGAACGTTCGCGCGGCGATCGAGAGCGTCGCCGGGCGGCTCGGCAACACGCCGACCATCTGCCGCAAGTGCTACATCCACCCGCAGATCATCGACTGCTACCTCGAAGGCGCCCTGCTGCTTCAGGTGAAGGAGGCGGT
Source organism: Methylobacterium sp. WL120 (assembly GCF_008039465.1). Taxonomy (NCBI): domain Bacteria; kingdom Pseudomonadati; phylum Pseudomonadota; class Alphaproteobacteria; order Hyphomicrobiales; family Methylobacteriaceae; genus Methylobacterium; species Methylobacterium sp. WL120. The sequence goes on from NZ_VRUT01000017.1 coordinate 18,059, forward strand.
CGAGAGCGAATTGGTCGAGGATCTCAGCAGCCTGCGCCCCGAGGAGGCGGCGGTGCTGAGCCTGCTGCAGAACCGGCTCACCGCGGACGCGCCGACGGCTTCGAAGGCGAAGGCCGGCAAGGCGAGGAAGACGGCGGCCAAGGCGGCCGAGCCGGTGAAAACGCAGGCGAACAAGACGAAGGCAAGCAAGACGAAGACGGCGGCCAAGGCGCGAAAGTCGGCCAAGGCGAGGACGACCGCTGCGAGCGCGGAGCTGGCGCGCGCTTGAACGGACCGGCCGCGCGGCCGGGTCGCAGCGCGCTCAGTGGCGCGCCGGACCTTCGCCCGTGTTCGTCCGAGGCGCTTCGACGCCGCGCCGGCTGGTCTCCGCGTCGAGCACCGGCGCGAGGCCGAGTTGCCGGGCGAGCGAGACCAAGTCCTTCAACCGGCCGGTCTGGGTCTTGCGCCGCAGGTTCAGGCGGTGGGTCTCCACCGTGCGGACCGAGAGCATCAGGCGGCGCGCGACCTCCTTGTTGCTGAAGCCTGCGCTGAGGAAGCGCAGCACCTCGGCCTCGCGCGGGGTCAGCCCGAGGCCGTCGGCCGGCTCGGCGGCGGCGGAGACCGGCTCGGCCTCGACCTCGGCGCGGGCGATCAGCTGCAGGGCGCCCTCGGCGAGGGCCAGCACGGCGTTGCAGAGGTCGCGCGGGGCGGCGGAGCGCGCCACGAAGGCGTCGGCCCCGGCCCGGAGCAGGGCGTCGAGGTCGGCCGCATTCAACGCCTGGAACGCCACCAGCGTCTTCAGGGCCGGCAGGCGTGCCTTGAGGTCGGCGAGGTGGCCGAGGCCGTCCGCCAGCCGCGTCTCGTCGAGGAAGATCAGCGCGACGACGTTGGCCGGGTCGACCCGGTCGAGGTCGGCCTCGCCGATCGTGTGGAGCGCCGGCATGTGCTCCAGCGTCGCGCGGAAGGCGGGATTCATCTCCTGGGGCTCGTCGAAAACCAGGACGTCAACGGCCATACTCATCCCGCACACCCCATCTTTTCCCGGCATGGCACAATTCCGCCGGGGTCGGAGAAGGTGTTTCAAGACTCGTTCCAGACGAATCCTGGGGTTTTCGGCCTCGGACTTGTGTCGAAATCACATATGGCGCGAGGCTTATACTTAACGCGTGTCTCGCGCAGGCACAGCGCGATCAACCTTAACGCAGGCGAATCGCTGCGAAATCCGGCGCGATCGTGTCCGCGCCCGCCCTGCGAAGACTGGCGAGGTACGCCCGCCCGCCTCGCTCCGCAAGGACATCTGGCGTCGGACCCGCGGGCGGCGTCAGCCGGCGCGCGCGAGCACGATGTCGGTCTCCGCCGAGACGACGCGGTCGCGCCCGGTGGTCTTGGCCTCATAGAGGGCGATGTCTGCGCGCTTGGTGAGCGCGGTGACGCTGTCGCCCTCGCACCAGGTGCTGACGCCGAAGCTGCAGGTCAGGCGCACGGGGCCGCGCGTCCCGCGGATGCGCAGGTCCCGGATCTGGAGGCGCAGCCGCCCCGCGACGGCCTCCGCCGCCGCGAGCGAGAGCCCGGGCAGCACCACCGCGAACTCCTCGCCGCCGAGGCGCCCGGCGATCCCCTGTGCGCCGAGGAGATCGGAGACGGCGCGGATCGCGGCGTCGCCGACGTCGTGGCCGTGCTCGTCGTTGATGCGCTTGAAGTGGTCGATGTCGGCGAACACGGCCGACAGGGTGCCGTGGTTGCCGGCGCGCTCCGCGACGGCTCCGACGCGGGCGAAGAAGGCGCGGCGGTTGAGCAGGCCGGTGAGCGAGTCGGTCTCGGCGAGGCGGATCAACTCGTCCTGCATCGTGGTCAGCCGCTCGGCGGCGCGCAGGCGCGCATGCAGCTCCTCGGCGCCCGGCGGCTTTTCGATGAAGTCGTCGGCGCCGCTGTCGAGGGCCTCGGCGAGGTTCCGGGCGTTGCGCGCCGACGACATGGTGATCACGTAGAGCGGGCGGCGCGCCTCGGCGAGCAGCCTGGCCGACCAGCACAGCTCCAACCCGGTCATCGGGCGGACTTCGAGGCTGGTGATCAGCACCCGGACGCTCGGCGTCTCCTCGAGGAAAGCGCAGGCGGCGGCGGAATCGGTGAACGTGTTGATGACGTGCCCGCGCGGTTCCAGCAGCCCGGTGATGACCTTGAGGACGACGCGGCTCGAATCGACGATGACGATGTGCATGGCGCGCGATACCGGTGGAAACTGGCGTCGCACGAGATGGCCTGAAAAACCTTAAGATGCAGTCTCAGCGAGATACGCGCAGAACGTGGATCGCAGGATCGTACGAGGCGACGCAACCGCCGACGCCGCGCGACGACCCTGGCGCGCCGACGGGAGAGGCATGTGACCACAGCGAAGAAGTCGATCGGGACCGGGGCCCCACCCTACCCGCGCACGCCGGACGGCCGCTACTTCGTCGTCGGCGGACGGCTGTGGCGCTGCAGCGATCCGCGCCTACCCGAGGAGACCCGGCAGCGCCATGTCGATGAATTGATGGATGCACGCCGCGCCGTCGGGGCGGCCAAGCGCGCGAAGCGCAAGGGCGAGGCCGGCGCGGCCGAGCTGATGCGGAGCGCCCGCGACGCGGTCCAGGCCGCCAAGGAGGCGCTCGGCGAGCGCGGGCCGGTGTGGTGGGGCGACGGGGCCGAGGATCAGGGCGGGCGCAACCCACGCGACTCGCCCTACGCCGCGTGGTACGCGGCGCTCACGCGGGCGGAAGACGCCTGAGGCTCAGCGGTGCGGGACGGAGACCGTGACGACGGAGACGCCGTTGCCGGTCTGGACCCGCCCGCCGGAGGTCCAGGCGCCGTCGCGGCCGCGCGAGAGGATGCGGGGGCCGCGTCCGGGGCGGGCGACGGCGCGCTCGCCCGGGTTGACCACGGTCACGCTCGGCGCGGCCACCGGCGCCTCGCGCAATCCGGAGATCGTCGGCACACCGTAGGTGCCGTAGCTCCACGGCGCCGGGACGATGCGGTTGGGAGAGGGCACGCTGCTGAAGGGCGCGCCGACATAGGCGCCGCGCACCGCCTCGTCGGCAAAACCGTAGCCGCCCTGGCCGGCATAGGCCGCGCCGTAGCCGTAGGACGTGACGCGGACGGTCTCCGCGCTCGCCGCTCCGGCACCGAGGGACAGGGCGGCGGAAAGGACGAACGAAGCGGCGAGCGACGGGCGGTGACGGGCCATGGATCGGAACTCCGGACGGAACGCTGACTTCCCGGGCAAACCCCGGTTTCGGCGATCTCGTTCCGGTTCGGGGCGGCGAGCTACGTGCGAAGACTGCTTAAACCGTGCGCCGGGCGGTGTTGCGCACAGCTTCGCGCAACGAACCCAAATCGAACCTGTCCGACGTCGATCCGGTTCAGCGGCAGGTGGTGATGCGGCGGACGATCCAGCCCTCGCCCTCGACCCAGAGGCGGCGGCGCATGCGGCTGCAGGTGCCGCCATCCTCCTCGCCCTCGTTCGCCGAGACCGCGCGAACCGGCGGGGTCACGTCGGCGACCTTGGTCACCGCGGCGGTGGTCGCCGAGGCGGCCGAGGCAGCGGTCGGAGTAGCAAGGGGGGCGGCAAGGCTGAGCAAAGCCACGAGCGTGAGGGCGGGAGCAACGGACGTCGTCGACATGGATCTGGATCTCGCCTGGGCAGCGTTCCCGGCGCGTCGGCACCGGTCGCGGACGACGCTTTTCCGCGTCTTCAAGCGAGTAATCCGCGACTCCGCGTTTCGGTTGCAACGCGAACGTGCATCCGTGCCAAAATGGGATGACGCGTGACCGCGCCGCCACGAGGCGGCGACACCGGCGTCCTCGGCTTCAGTCCAACTGCTCGATCAGCCCGTCGCGGATCGTGACCCGGCGGTCCATGCGGGCGGCGAGATCCATGTTGTGGGTCGCGATCAGCGCCGCGAGGCCGGAGGCACGCACCAGCGAGAGCAGGATCGAGAAGACGTGGCCCGCGGTCGAGGGGTCGAGGTTGCCGGTGGGTTCGTCGGCGAGCAGCAGGCGCGGCCCGTTGGCGACGGCGCGGGCGATGGCGACGCGCTGCTGCTCGCCGCCCGAGAGCTCCGCCGGACGGTGGACGAGACGGTCCTTGAGGCCGAGGAAGCTCAGGAGCTCGGTGGCCCGCGCCTTCGCCTCCCCGCGCCCGAGGCCGCGGATGAGCTGGGGCATCACCACGTTCTCCAGCGCCGAGAACTCCGGCAGCAGGTGATGGAACTGGTAGACGAAGCCCATCTCCTCGCGGCGGAAGCGCGTGCGCTCGGCATCCTTCATCGCCGCGGTCGGCTGGCCGCCGACATAGACCTCGCCGCCGTCGGGCCGTTCCAGCAGGCCGGCCAGGTGCAGCAGCGTCGACTTGCCGGCGCCCGACGGCGCGACGAGCGCCACCAGCTCGCCCGGCCAGATCGCGAGGTCGGCTCCGCGCAGGATGTCGAGGCCGCGGTCGCCCTGCGCGTAACGCCGCTCGACGCGGGAAAAGAACAGGGCCGGCACCGGCGGAATGCCGGCGGGCTCGGGGGTTCCACTCATGGGAATGCCGCTCAGCCGTAGCGCAGCGCCTGCACCGGATCGAGCCGGGCCGCGCGCCAGGAGGGATAGACCGTCGCGGCGAGCGCGAGCAGGAACGAGGTCAGCACCACGACCGTGATCTCGGTGGGGTTCATCTCGGCGGGGATCTCGGCGAGGAACCGCACCGTCGGGTCCCAGGCTCCGGGAAACAGCACCCGCTGGATCGGCTTGATGTTCAAGGTGATCAGGATGCCGAGCCCGAGGCCCGACAGCGTGCCGACGAGGCCGATCAGCGCGCCGTTGATCAGGAACACGCGCATTACCGTGCCCGGCGTCGCGCCCATGGTGCGCAGAATCGCGATGTCGCTCGACTTGTCACGCACCAGCAGGATCAGGCCGGAGACGATGTTGAGCGTCGCCACCACGACGATGAGGCTCAGGATCAGGAACATCACGTTGCGCTCGACCTCGAGCGCCCCGAAGAAAGTGCGGTTGCGCTGGCGCCAGTCGGTGAGCAGCACCGGCCGCTCGGCCGCCATCTCCAGCGGCTCGCGCATGGCGGCGACCGCGTCGGGGTTGTCGATGTAGATCTCGATCAGGCTGACGTCGCCCTCGCGGTTGAAGAACGCCTGCGATTCGGAGAGCGGCATGAACACGAAGGTCGAATCGAACTCGGTCATGCCGATCTCGAAGATCGCCTTCACATTGTAGCTCTTAGTCCGCGGCGCGGTGCCGAAGGCCGTGGTCGCCCCCTTCGGCGTCGAGAGGGTGATGGTGTCGCCGGCCTGGATCGCCAGGCTGTCGGCGAGCCGGCGGCCGATCAGCACGCCCGAGCCGTCGTCGAAGCCCTCCAGCGTGCCGCCGCGCAGGGATTTCGAGATGCCGCCGATCGCCCCGAGGTCGTCGCCGCGCACGCCGCGGACCAGCACGCCGCTGCCGCCGTAGGGCGAGGAAGCGAAGGCCTGGCCCTCGACCAGCGGGATCGCGGCGCGCACCCCCGCCACCTTCGAGAGCCGCTCGGACAGGTCGGCGAAGTCGGTGAAGGTGCGGTCGATCGGGGTGACGAAGATGTGGCCGTTGATGCCGACGATCTTCGACAGCAGCTCGGTGCGGAAGCCGTTCATCACGGAGAGCACGATGATCAGCGTCGCGACGCCGAGCGCGATGCCCAGCACCGAGAAGAACGCCACCACCGAGACGCCGCCGCCCCGGCGCCGCGCGCGGAGGTAGCGGCCGGCGATGATCCACTCGAAGGCGGCGAACGGCGCGGTCGCGCCGCCGCGCGACGCCGGCTTGGCACCCGGCTTGGCGTCCGGTTTGCGCGGGCTCGCCCCGGTTTCGGCTGCGACCGCCATGGGAGCCTCAGGCACGCCGGATGCGCGCGATCAGGTCCACCGCCGCCAGGGTCTCGCGCTCGCCGCCGGCGCGGCGCTTCAGCTCGACCTTGCCCTCGGCCAGGCTTTTCGGGCCGACCACCACCTGCCAGGGCAGGCCGATCAGGTCGGCGGTGGCGAACTTGGCGCCCGGCCGCTCGTCGCGGTCGTCGTAGAGCACGCTGAGGCCGGCGGCCTCCAGCGTCGCCTGGATCTCGGCGCAGGCGGCGTCGGTGCCGGCGTCGCCGACCTTGAGGTTGATCAAAGCCACGTCGAACGGCGCGACAGCATCGGGCCAGACGATGCCGGCCTCGTCGTGCGAGGCCTCGATGATCGCGGCGACGAGACGGCTCGGGCCGATGCCGTAGGAGCCCATGTGGACCGGGCGCTCGATCCCGTCCGGGCCGGCGACCTTGGCGCCCATCGGCTCGGAATACTTCGTGCCGAAGTAGAAGATGTGCCCGACCTCGATGCCGCGGGCCGACATGCGGTTCTCCTCCGGCACCTCGGCGAAGGCGTCGGCCTCGTGCATCTCGTCGGTGGCGGCGTAGTGCGAGGTCCAGGCGTCGACGAGGCCCTGCAGGGCGGCGACGTCCTCGAAGTCCACGGTGGCGGGCGGGATCTCGAAATCGAGGTAGGCGCGGTCGCAGAACACCTCGCTCTCGCCGGTCTGGGCCAGGATGATGAACTCGTGGCTGAGGTCGCCGCCGATCGGCCCGGTGTCGGCCCGCATCGGGATCGCCTTCAGGCCGAGCCCTGCGAAGGTGCGCAGGTAGGCGACGAACATCCGGTTGTAGGCGTGGCGCGCGCCGGCCTGGTCGAAATCGAAGGAGTAGGCGTCCTTCATCAGGAACTCGCGCGAGCGCATGGTGCCGAAGCGCGGCCGCACCTCGTCGCGGAACTTCCAGGAGATCTGATAGAGGTTCTTCGGCAGGTCCTTGTAGGAGCGCACGCTCGCGCGGAAGATCCCGGTCACGACCTCCTCGGCGGTGGGGCCGTAGAGCATCTCGCGCTCGTGCCGATCCTTGATGCGCAGCATCTCCTTGCCGTAGGCGTCGTAGCGGCCGGATTCCCGCCACGGCTCGGCCGACTGGATCGTCGGCAGCAGCAGCTCGACCGCGCCCGCGCGGTCCTGCTCGGTGCGGATCACGTCGCAGACCTTGTTCAGCACCCGCAGGCCGAGCGGCAGCCACGCATAGATGCCGGCCGATTCCTGGCGCACGAGGCCGGCGCGTAGCATCAACCGATGCGAGACGATCTCGGCTTCCTTGGGCGTCTCGCGCAAGGTCGGCAGGAAGTAGCGGGACAGACGCATGGGGCTTCTTTTGACGGTTCCGGCGGGCGGCTCGGGGCGGGCGGCGCGCACGGACGCCGATCCCGTTGCCGGGGGCACACAACACATTGCAACCGGAAAACACAAGCGGCTTGGATTTTTCGGGCCGGCCGGAGCCCGGTTTCGCCCGCGCGAGCGTCCGGCGGCGGGCCGGGAGGCCGATTCATGCGGCCTGTCGGCGAAAAAACGCAGATTTCTCTCTTCGACCCGGTGACAGGACGAAATGTTGTTCCTATAAGCGGCCCGCGATGGTTGCGAAGCCCCTTAGAGGGCACGCAAAGGTCCGGGTCTCGGGAGGAAAATCGACCGCCACGCAGTCAATGCGTAGGACAATCAAAGGTCGAACCAGATTGACTGCTAGAAAAGCAAGGCCTCAGGCCTTGCTTTTTTGTTTTGCGAGACCACCGACGAGCGCTTTCCTCTTGGCGGCATTGGCCGGGCCGCCGACGCGGACGGCATTCAGCGGGCGGCCATTACCGGCAATCCGAGCACCAGCCCGCGCAGGCGGACGTTGCGCTAGAGCCCCGTCAGCGGAAACGCGGCGAGCGCGACCAGGAAGGCCGCGCCGGCGGCGAGCGTCGTCCAGATCGCCTTCTCGCGCAGACGCGGCGCGGCGGGCGCGCCGGGGTCCTGCCCCGGCACCACCCGGGCCGGGTCGGTCTCGGCCTGGTTGCGGATCGGCAGGATCGCGAAGAGCAGCGTCCACCACACCACGAAGTAGAGGGCGCTCGCCCCGAACACCGTCAGGCGGAACTGCAGCACCGCCACCGCGACGAAGGCGGCGACGAGGACGAGCACCACGCCGAGCGTCCGCGGGGTCGAGCGCGCCACGGCCTTGAGGAATGCGTTCACCCGGATCAGACCTGCTCCAGCTCGGTCAGCGTCCCGAGGAAGTCCTTCGGGTGGAGGAACAGCACCGGCTTGCCGTGCGCGCCGATGCGGGGCTCCCCGGTGCCGAGCACGCGGGCGCCCTCGGCCTTCAGCCGGTCGCGGGCCGCGATGATGTCGTCGACCTCGTAGCAGACGTGGTGGACGCCGCCGCCCGGGTTGCGCTCGACGAAGCTCGCGATCGGCGAATCCGCGCCCAGCGGCGCCATCAGCTCGATCTTGCTGTTGGGCAATTCGACGAACACGACGGTGACGCCGTGCTCCGGCTGCGGCAGCGGCGCCGTCAGCGTCGCGCCCAGCGTCTCGCGGTAGACCTTGCACGCGGCGTCGAGGTCGCGCACCGCGATGGCGACGTGGTTGAGCCGGCCGATCATTGGTTTCTCCCGATCTTCACCGTGCCCTTCCCTCTCCCCTCTGCGGGAGAGGGCGGCCCGCGAGCTAAGTCGGGAGAGGAGAGCGACGGTGCCTGGAATGGCGTTCCCCTCTCCCGACCTTCGCTCACGCGAAGGCCACCCTCCCCCCGCTTCAGGGGGAGGGACGATCGCGATCAGACCTCGACCACCTGCACGTGGCAAGCGGGCTTCTTGCCCCAGACCTCGTTGACGGCCGAGCGCACGGCGCGGTCGACGGCCTTCTCGACGGCCTCCGAGTCGCGGCGCTTGCCCTTCGACAGGCCGGACAGCGTGCGCGAGACCGAATCGACGACGGTGTCGATCAGCGGCGCGCCGCCGCGGCCGCGGTTGGGCAGGCCGATGATGTCCACCGCCGGCTCGCCCAGCACCTCGCCGCTCTCGTCGATGGCGATCGCCACCGAGACGAGGCCGGCCTGCGCGAGCTTGCGCCGCTCGGGGATCGCGCGGTCCTTGCCGTCGATCAGGACGTTGCCGTCCTTGAACAGGCGGCCCGACTTCACGTGGTCGATGATCTCCGGCCGGCCGGGGCTCAGGCGGATCAAGGTGCCGTTGCGGGCCTTGACCACGTTGTCGACGCCGTGGGCGCGGGCGAAGCGCGCGTGCTCGTCGAGGTGCAGGGCCTCGCCGTGGACGGGAATCGCCGTCTGCGGCCGGGTCCAGGCGTACATCTCGGCCATCTCGTCCCGGCGCGGGTGGCCTGAGACGTGGACCAGCTCGGTCCGGTCGGTGATGACCTCGACGCCCTGCTCGATCAGGTCGTTGATGATCGCGCCGACCTCGCGCTCGTTGCCGGGGATGGCGCGCGAGGAGAAGATCACCTGGTCGCCCGCGGCAAGCGCGATGTCCGGGTGATCCTTACGGGAGACGCGGGCCAAAGCCGCACGCGGCTCGCCCTGCGAGCCGGTGAGCAGCGCCACGACCTTGTCGCGCGGCAGGTCGCGCCAGGAATCGGCGCGGCGGAAATCCTGCAGGCCGTCGAGGAAGCCGCATTCGCGGGCGACGTCGATCACCCGGTCCATGGCGCGGCCGACCGCGACCACCTCGCGGCCGCAGGCCTTGGCCGCCAGGGCCACGGCACGGATGCGGGCGACGTTGGAGGCGAAGGTCGTCACCGCCACGCGCTGCGGCGCGACGGCGATGAGCTTGGCGAGCGTCGCGGCGACCTCGGCCTCGCTCGGCGAGAAGCCCTCGCGGACGACGTTGGTCGAATCGCAGACGAGCGCCAGGATGCCCTCGTCGCCCATGGCGCGGAACGCCTCGGCCGAGGTCACGTCGCCGAGGATCGGCGTCGGGTCGATCTTCCAGTCGCCGGTGTGCAGCACGAGGCCGGCGGACGTCCGGATCGCCACCGCGTTCGACTCGGGGATCGAGTGCGAGACCGGCACGTAGTCGATCTCGAACGGTCCGAGCGTCACCCGGCGGCCCGGCTTGATCTCGCGCAGGTCCACCTTCGGCGCGCCCGGCTCAGACAGGCGCCGGGTCTCGAGCAGGCTTTTGGCGAAGCGGGTGGCGTAGACCGGCACCTTCAGGCGCGGCCACAGCTCGGAGATCGCGCCGATATGGTCCTCGTGCGCGTGGGTGATGAAGATCCCCAGGAGGTCCTTCTTCCGCTCCTCGATGTAGGTGAGGTCCGGGAACATGAGGTCGACGCCGGGCATCGCCTCCTCGCTCGCGAAGCCCATCCCGCAATCGACCATGATCCACTTGCGGCCCTTCTCCGGCCCGAAGCCGTAGAGGGCGGCGTTCATCCCGATCTCGCCCACGCCGCCGAGCGGCAGGAAGACGAGCTCGTCGTGTCCCGTTGTCATCAGTTCCAAATCCATCTCATGCCGCCGTCGCGGCCGTCCCAAAATGCACCTCGCCCGCCGTCACGGTTCGCCGCGTTCCGTCCGGGGCGAGGATCACGAGCCGCCCCCCCTCGTCGATGTCTTCGAAATCGCCGACCAGGGTCTCCGTGCCGCTGCGGACCGCGATGCGCGACCCGAGGCCGGAGGCCCGTGCGAGCCATCGCTCGCGAATCTCAGGGAATCCCCGCCCGCGATCCCAGATACGGGCCGCCGCGGCAAGCTTATTCGTCAGATCCGCCAGCACCATGCCGGCATCACCTGGGTATCCGAGCCCCGCGAGCGAGGCGGCGGAACTCGAAAACGCCTCGGGAACGCCTGCGACATTGACGCCGAACCCGATCGCCACCGCCCGCCTGCCGCCCGGCAGCGTCTCCGCCTCGAGCAGGATGCCGGCGAGCTTGGCGCCGCCCGCCAGCACGTCGTTCGGCCATTTCAGCCCGAACGTCCCGGCCGAGCCCGAGCCGCAGACCGCCTCCAGGGTCTCGACCAGCGCGACCCCGGCGACGAAGCCGAGGCCGGCGACCCGCTCCGGCTCGACGCCCGCCACCGGCCACAGCACGCTGGCGGTGAGGTTCCCCGGCACCGAGGCCCAGGCGTTGCCGCGCCGGCCGCGGCCGGCCTCCTGGGCGTGCGCCGCGACCCAGAGCGGGCCGGTCGCCCCGGCGCGCGCCTGGTCGAGCGCTTCGGTGTTGGTCGAGCCGAGGCGGTCGTGGACGTGAAGGCGATGCCCGACGGCGCGCGCGCCGTCGCCGAGACGGAAGTCCAAGGCCCTAGAACAGCGACTTGGCCGCCGCGCCCGCCGCCCCGACGAGCGGTGCCGGCAGCAGCCAGAACAGGATCACGACGACGCTCGACAGGGCGAGCACGATGCGCAGGCCCGGGGCCATCGCCTCGTAGGGCGCCTTGGCCTCGTCGAAGTACATGATCTTGACCACGCGGATGTAATAGTACGCCCCGACCACGCTGGTGACCACGCCGACGACGGCGAGCGCCACGAGGTTGGCCTGGATCGCGGCGGCGAAGACGTAGAACTTGCCGAAGAACCCGGCGAGGGGCGGGATGCCGGCCAGCGAGAACATCATCATCGCCAGGCAGAACGCGATCCACGGGTGGGTGCGCGAGAGGCCGGACAGGTCCTCGATCGTCTCGAACATCTCGTTCCGGCGGCGCAGGCTCAGGATGATGGCGAAGGCGCCGAGCGTCATCGCGAGGTAGATGATCATGTAGACCACCACGCCGCGGATGCCCTCCTCGGTGCCCGCCGCCAACCCGATCAGGGCGTAGCCGACGTTGCCGATCGACGAGTAGGCCATCAGGCGCTTGAGGCTGCGCTGGCCGATGGCGGCGAAGGAGCCCAGCGTCATCGAGGCGATGGCGATGAACACGATGATCTGCTGCCAGATCGCAGTGACGTCGGGGAACGCGCCGATGAAGACGCGGACCGTCATCGCCATCGCCGCCATCTTCGGAGCGGAGGCGAAGAACGCCGTCACCGGCGTCGGAGAACCCTCGTAGACGTCCGGCGTCCACATGTGGAACGGCACCGCCGCCAGCTTGAACGAGACGCCGGCCGCGACGAACACGATGCCGAGCACGATGCCGAAGCCGGCATCCTCGTGGAGCGCCGAGACGATACCGGGGAAGGACACGGTGCCGGTGAAGCCGTAGACCAGCGAGGCGCCGTAGAGCAGCATGCCGGAGGAGAGCGCGCCGAGGACGAAGTACTTAAGGCCGGCTTCGGTGGACTTCAGGTCGTCGCGGTGGAACGCGGCGATGACGTAGGCGGCGAGCGACTGCAGCTCGAGGCCGAGATAGAGCGCGATCAGGTCGTTGGCCGAGACCATGACCAGCATGCCGATCGTGCACAGCACGATCAGGATCGGGAACTCGAACCGGTCGATCTTCTCGCGCTGGAAGTAGTCGCGCGACAGCAGGATCGTCGCGGCGGAACCCAGCAGCACCAGGGCCTTCATCACCTTCGAGAAGCCGTCCTGGATGAAGCTGCCGGACAGCGTCGTCACCTTGGTGCCGGGCGCCTGCGACATCACCACGAACAGGGCGACGAGCAGCAGCGCGAGGGCGCCGACGTTGATGGTCTCGACGGAGCGCTCGCCGCGGAACGCGCCGTAGAGGATCAGCACCATCACGCCGACGCCGAGGATCAGCTCGGGCAGCAGCGGGGTGAGCGAGGGCAGGACGGTCTGCACGGTCTGGACGGTCGGCATCTCTGGCCCTGCCTTCAGCGCGCGAGGGGCAGCGCGGCGGCCGCGGTCTGCGTGTTCGAGAGGGCGGCCTTCATGCTCGTCATCAACGCCTCGGTGGAGGGGGCGAAGACGTCGAGGATCGGGGCCGGGTGGACGCCGTAGTAGATCGTCAGCGCGACGAGCGGCGCGAGGATCAGCTTTTCACGGTTGTCGAGATCGAGGATGCCCTGGAGATTGGGCTTCTCGAGCTTGCCGTAGATCACCCGCGCGTAGAGCCACAGGGCGTAGCCGGCCGACAGGATGATGCCGAAGACCGAAAAGAACGCCACCGTCGGGTTCGCCTTGAATGCGCCCATCATCGCCAGGAACTCGCCTACGAAGCCGGAGGTGCCGGGCAGGCCGACATTGGCCATGGTGAACACCATCATCGCCACGGCGTAGAGCGGCATCCGCTTCACCAGGCCGCCATAGGCCGCGATCTCGCGGGTGTGCATCCGGTCGTAGACCACGCCGACCCCGAGGAAGAGCGCGCCCGAGACGATGCCGTGCGAGATCATGAGGAACAGCGCGCCCTGGATGCCCTGCTCGTTGAGGGTGAACAGGCCGAGCGTGACGAAGCCCATATGCGCCACCGACGAGTAGGCGATGAGCTTCTTGATGTCGGTCTGCATCAAGGCGGTGAGCGAGGTGAAGATGATCGCGATCACCGACAGCGCGAAGACCAGCGGCGCGAAGGTGTGGCTCGCATCCGGCAGCATCGGCAGCGAGATCCGGATGAAGCCGTAGCCGCCCATCTTGAGCAGGATGCCGGCCAGGATCACCGAGCCGGCGGTGGGCGCCTCGACGTGCGCGTCGGGGAGCCAGGTGTGCACCGGCCACATCGGCATCTTCACCGCGAAGCTCGCGAAGAAGGCCAGCCACAGCCACCATTGCATGCCCACGGGGAAGCGGGTCTGCAACAGGGTCGGGATGTCGGTGGTGCCGGCCTGCCAGTACATCGCCATGATGGCGAGCAGCATCAGCACCGAGCCGAGCAGGGTGTAGAGGAAGAACTTGAAGCTGGCGTAGATGCGCCGCTTGCCGCCCCAGATGCCGATGATGAGGAACATCGGGATCAGGCCGGCCTCGAAGAAGAGGTAGAACAGCACCAGGTCGAGCGCCTGGAAGACGCCGATCATCGTCGTCTCGAGCACGAGGAAGGCGACGAAGTACTCCTTCACGCGGGTGCCGATCGCGTGCCACGAGGCGCCGACGCAGAACGGCATCAGGAACGTCGTCAGCAGCACGAGCGGCATTGAGAAGCCGTCGACGCCGAGCTTGAACCGGATCGTCTCGGCGAGCCACGCGTGGCTCTCGACGAGCTGGAAGCTCGCCGAGGTCGCGTCGTACCGGTTCCAGGCGACGAGCGAGAGCAGGAAGGTGACGACCGTGGTCGCGAGCGCCGCCCAGCGGGCGTTCTTCGCGACGGCCTTCTCGTCGCCCGACAAGGTCAGGATGAAGGCCGCGCCGCAGAGCGGCACGATCAGCAGGCCGGAGAGGATGCCGAGACCGAACATCTAGCGAAGGCTCCAAACGATGGGATTCGCGCTCGGACGGCACGACGCAGCCGCCTCTCCCGTGCGGGAGAGGGTTGGGGTGAGGGATGAGGACGTGCCGGAGAGGTCACGCCCCTCACCCTGTCCCTCTCCCATTGGAAGAGAGGACCCGCGCAAGGGCCGGATGCGATGCTGAGCGACGACCATCGTCAGTGCCCCCCGGGCTTCGGAAGGCCGGCCATCAGGTACCAGCTCAGGATGCCCGCGACGCCGATCAGCATCACGAAGGCGTAGTGGTAGACGTAGCCGGTCTGGAAGCGGACGACGCCGCGGGTCACGTCGACGACGCGGGCCGCGATCCCGTCCGGGCCGGCGCCGTCGATGGCGCGGCCGTCGACCTGACGCCACAGGAACAGGCCGAAATCCTTGGCCGGACGCACGAAGATCCGGTCGTAGATCTCGTCGACGTACCACTTGTTGAGCAGGAACCGGTACAGGGCCGGCTGCTGGGCGGCGAGCGCGCCCGGCAGCTTCGGCCGGCGGATGTACATGATGAAGGCCAGCACGAACCCGAGCAGCAGCATGATGAACGGCGCGTAGGAGACCAGCGCCGGCACGTGGTGGATGTCGTGCATGATGTGGTTGTCGGGCCCGTGCGCCAGGGCGTGGCCCCAGAACGCGTCCATGCCCTCGCCGATGAAGCGATCCTTGAAGATCAGGCCGGCGAACAGCGCGCCGAAGGCGAGGATGCCGAGGGGGATCGTCATCACCAGCGGGGATTCGTGTGGCGTGTGATCGCCGTGATGGCCGTGCCCGTGGTGGTCGTCGGCGACGAGGTCGCTCTTGTGCGCCGGCTCGATGTCGTGGCCGTGGTCGTCGTGCGCCACGCCCTCGGTGTGGCCCGGCGCGCCGTCGGCTTCGACGGCCTGAGACGCATGCGCGACGGCCGGCGTCGCGTGGTCGTCGTGGTGGGCGTGCGCGCCCCAGCGCGCCGGCCCCTCGAAGGTGAGGAAGAACAGGCGCCAGGAATAGAACGAGGTGAAGAACGCCGCGATCACGGTCGCCATGAAGGCCAGCGTGTGCCCGGGCCGCGTCGAGGCGTAGGCCGCCTCGATGATCGCATCCTTCGAGTAGTAGCCGGCGGTGAAGGGGAAGCCGATGAGCGCCAGCGTACCGATCGCCATCATCGCGGTGGTGAACGGGATGTAGCGGCGCAAGTCGCCCATGTTCCGCATGTCCTGCTCGTGGTGCATCGCGTGGATGACCGAGCCGGCGCCGAGGAACAGCAGCGCCTTGAAGAAGGCGTGGGTGAACAGGTGGAAGATGCCGGCGGAGTACGCGCCGACGCCGAGCGCGACGAACATGTAGCCGAGCTGCGAGCAGGTCGAGTACGCGATCACGCGCTTGATGTCGTTCTGCACCAGGCCGACCGTGGCGGCGAAGAAGGCGGTGATGCCGCCGATGACCGTGACGAACACGAGGGCGTCGGGCGCGAGCTCGAACAGCGGCGACAGGCGCGCCACCATGAACACGCCGGCCGTCACCATGGTCGCGGCATGGATCAGCGCCGAGACCGGGGTCGGGCCTTCCATCGCATCCGGCAGCCAGGTGTGCAGCAGGAACTGCGCCGACTTGCCCATCGCGCCCATGAACAGCAGCAGGCAGGTCAGCGTCAGCGCGTGCCAATCCTGGCCGAGGAAGTGGAAATGCGCGTCCTTGAGCTCGTTCACCCGCGGGAAGATGCCGTCGAAGGCGACCGAGCCGAACAGCACGAAGACGAGGAAGATGCCGAGCGAGAAGCCGAAATCGCCGACGCGGTTGACGATGAAGGCCTTCATCGCGGCGGCGTTCGCCGAGGGCTTCTCGTACCAGAACCCGATCAGCAGGTAGGAGGCGAGGCCGACGCCCTCCCAGCCGAAGAACATCTGCACGAGGTTGTCGGCCGTCACCAGCATCAGCATGGCGAAGGTGAACAGCGACAGGTAGGCGAAGAAGCGCGGCCGGTGCGGATCCTCCTCCATGTAGCCGACGGAGTAGAGGTGCACGAGGGTCGAGACGGTGGTGACGACGACGAGCATCACCCGCGTCAGCGTGTCGATGCGGAAGGCCCAGTCGACGGTGAGGTCGCCGGCCGTGAACCAGGTCGCGACCTGCACCCGCGTGGCGTGGTCGCCCTCGATGAACACGCCCCAGGACAGCAGCGCCGAGAAGGCGAGGCAGGCGGTGGTGACGTACTCGCAGACCCGCGCGCCGATGAAGCGCCCGAACAGCCCTGCGATGAGGGCGCCGATGAGCGGGAAGAAGACGATCGCGTGATACATCGTGCGGTCCGGCCTCGCAGGGCGGCGGGTTTCTGGCGGAAGGGCGTCGCGGGGTGAGCCGCTCAGCCCTTCATCATGCTGATGTCCTCGACCGCGATGGAGCCGCGGTTGCGGAAGAACACCACGAGGATGGCGAGCCCGATCGCGGCCTCGGCCGCGGCGACCGTCAGCACGAACAGGGCGAAGACCTGGCCGGTGATGTCGTTCAGGTGGGTCGAGAAGGCGACGAAGTTGATGTTCACCGCGAGCAGGATCAGCTCGATCGACATCAGGATGACGATGACGTTCTTGCGGTTGATGAAGATCCCCAGCACGCCGAGCGTGAACAGGATCGCGGCGACCGTGAGGTAGTGGCTGAGGCCGATCATCGTGCTGTCTCCGCCCAGGTCTTCAGGGTCGCCCAAGCCGTCCGGGTCTCGGCCATCAGACCTCGACGCCCTGGCGGGAGGGCACCTTGCGGGTCTCGACCGCGTCGCCTTGCGTGCGCGCGTTCTGCAGCGCGATGTTCTGGCGCTTGACGCCGGGGCGATCGCGCAGGGTCAGCACGATCGCGCCGATCATCGCGACGAGCAGGATCAGGCCGGCGATCTGGAAGAAGTAGACGTATTCCGTGTAGAGCACCCGGCCGAGAATCACCGTGTTGCTGGTGTGCTCGCCCGCCGCCACGTTGCCGAGCGGCGCCTGCACCAGGCCGGGATCGATCGTCCACGAGCCGACGACGAGCAGAAGCTCGATCAGGAACACCGCGCCGATCATCGCGCCGACCGGGAGATACTGCTGGAACCCCTGCCGGAGCTGGGCGAAGTCCACGTCGAGCATCATCACGACGAACAGGAACAGCACCGCGACCGCGCCGACGTAGACGACGACGAGGATCATCGCCAGGAACTCGGCGCCCATCAGCACGAACAGGCCGGCGGCGTTCACGAAGGCGAGAATCAGGAACAGCACCGAGGCGATGGGATTGCGGGACGCGATCACCATGAAGCCCGAGGCGATGGTGAGGCCCGCGAAGAGGTAGAAGAAGGCGGCGGCTGCAGTCATGCGCTTGTCGGGATCGGCCGCCGGAGCGGCCCCTTCTGCCTCATGAGAAAACGGTCCGCAAAAACGGTCCGGACCCGGCCGGCCGTCTATAGAACCCGCTCCCGCGCCGCACAACCCGCGGCGCTGAGGGACGGGGCGGGGATGTCAGCGGTAGGGGGCGTCCATCGCGAGGTTTCGCGCGATCTCGCGCTCCCAGCGGTCGCCGTTCAGCAGCAGCTTCTCCTTGTCGTAGAGCAGCTCCTCGCGGGTCTCGACCGAGAACTCGAAGTTCGGCCCCTCGACGATGGCATCGACCGGGCAGGCCTCCTGGCACATGCCGCAATAGATGCACTTCACCATGTCGAGGTCGTAGCGGGTGGTGCGCCGCGTGCCGTCGTTGCGGCGGGGTCCCGCCTCGATGGTGATGGCCTGCGCCGGGCAGATCGCCTCGCACAGCTTGCACGCGATGCAGCGCTCCTCGCCGTTCGGATAGCGGCGCAGGGCGTGCTCGCCGCGGAAGCGCGGGCCGCGATGGCCCATCTCGAAGGGGTAGTTGATCGTCGCCTTCGGCTTGAAGAAATACTTCATCGCGAGGACGAACCCCGAGGCGAACTCCTTCAGCAGAAGGCCCTTGGCGACCTGATCGAGCTTCATGCCGCGATCTCCGATTTCTGGGTGAGGCTCAGGCGCGAATTCAATCAGGCACCTGGAGCGAGGCCGGTCAGCTTGAGCACGAAGGCGACGACCACGACCGAGGCGAGCGAGAGCGGAAGGAAGACCTTCCAGCCGAGCCGCATGAGCTGGTCGTAGCGGTAGCGCGGGACCATGGCCTTCACCATGGCGATCATGAAGAACAGGAAGCTGGCCTTCAGCGCGAACCAGATCAGCCCCGGCACCCAGGTGAAGGGCGCGAACGGGATCGGCGAGAGCCAGCCGCCGAGGAACAACACCGTGCCGAGCGCGCACATGGTCATGATCGCCACGTACTCGCCGAGCATGAACAGCAGGTACGGCGTCGAGGAGTACTCGACCATGTAGCCCGCCACGAGCTCCGATTCGGCCTCCGGCAGGTCGAAGGGGGGGCGGTTCGTCTCGGCCAGCGCAGAGATGAAGAATACCACGAACATCGGGAACAGCCACAGCCAGTACCAGCCGAGGATGCCGAGCGAGGTGTCCTGCGCGATGACGATCTTCGAGAGGTTGAGCGAGCCGGCGCAGAGCAGCACGCAGATGATGACGAAGCCGAGCGAGACCTCGTAGGAGATCATCTGCGCCGCCGAGCGGAGCGCGCCGAGGAAGGCGTATTTCGAGTTCGAGGCCCAGCCGCCCATCAGAACGCCGTACACGCCCAGGCTGGAAATCGCGAAGATGTAGGTCATGCCGACGTTGATGTCGGCGAGCGCCCAGCCCTCCGCGAGCGGGATCACGGCCCAGGCCGCGAGCGCGAGCGTCGCGAAGACCAGCGGCGCCAGCAGGAACAGCGCCTTGTTGGCGCCGGCGGGGATCACCGGCTCCTTCAGCACGAACTTCAGCAGGTCGGCGAAGGACTGGAACAGGCCGAACGGCCCGACCACGTTCGGGCCGCGGCGCAGCTGCACCGCCGCCCAGATCTTGCGGTCCGCCAGCAGCGCGTAGGCGATGAAGACGAGCAGGCACGCCAGCAGCAGGAAGCTCTTCAGCGCCAGCATCAGCACGAGGCCGACGGTTTCCCAGGGTGTCATGACGGCCCCTTACTCGGCGGCTTCGAGGGCGCGCCCGCGGGCGAGGCTCGAACATTCGGCGAGCACGCGCGA
Source organism: Methylobacterium sp. WL120 (assembly GCF_008039465.1). Lineage (NCBI taxonomy): Bacteria > Pseudomonadati > Pseudomonadota > Alphaproteobacteria > Hyphomicrobiales > Methylobacteriaceae > Methylobacterium > Methylobacterium sp. WL120. The sequence continues at coordinate 37,304 of NZ_VRUT01000017.1, forward strand.
GGCGCGCGCGATCGGATTGGTGAGGTAGAAGTCGAGCACCGGCGAGGCGAAGGCGGCCTTGGCCATCGTGCCGCCGAGGCCGGCCAGGCGATCGACCGCCGCCACCGTGTCGCCCGGCTCGACGCTGCCGATGGCGGCCAGGTGCGGGTGTTCGGCGTAGAGCGCACGGCGCAGGGCCACCAGCGAATCGTAGGGCAGGCGGTGGCCGAGCACGTCGGAGAGCGCGCGCAGGATCGCCCAGTCCTCGCGGGCGTCGCCCGGCGGGAAGCCGGCGCGGTTGGCCTGCTGCACCCGGCCCTCCAGGTTGACGTAGGTCGCGCTCTTCTCGGTGTAGGCGGCGCCCGGCAGCACCACGTCGGCGCGCGAGGCGCCGCGGTCGCCGTGGGTGCCCTGGTAGATCACGAAGGCGCCGGCCCCGACCGTGCATTCGTCGGCGCCGAGGTTGAACACGACGTCGAGGGCGCCCGGCGCGATCATGCCGGAGAAGTCGAGGCCGCCCTCCCCCGGCACGAAGCCGAGGTCGAGCGCGCCGACCCGGGCGGCGGCCGTGTGCAGCACGCCGAACCCGTTCCATTCCGCCGTGACGGCGCCGACGTCCTTGGCGAGCGCCGCGGCCGCGGCGATCACGGCCGGGTCGGCGAGCGCCGCACCGCCGACGATCACCAGCGGGCGATCGGCGCCCTTCAGGATCTCGAGGAAGCTGTGCTCGCCCTTGGCCAGGGCCGCCAGGGTGTCGGTGCCGGCGCCGAGATAGGTGTGGGGATAGGTGAGGTCGGTGTCCTCGCCGATCAGGCCGACCGCGAGCGGCCCCATCCGCCAGCGCTTGCGGATGCGGACGTTGAGGAGCGACGCCTCGGTCCGCGGGTTGGCGCCGACGAGCAGTATCGCGTCCGCCGCCTCGATGCCGGGGATGGTCGGGTTGAAGACGTAGGACGCCCGACCCCAGGCCGGATCGAGCCGCTCGCCGCCCTGGCGGCAATCGAGGTTGGCCACGCCGAGCGCGGTCATCAGACCCTTGAGCGCGAAGATCTCCTCGACGCCCGCCAGATCCCCGACCAGAGCGCCGACGCGCTTGGGGTCGGCGCCCTTCACCTTGGCGGCGATCGCGGCGAAGGCCTCACCCCAGGAGGCGGGGCGCAGGCGGCCGTTCTCGCGCAGGTACGGCCGGTCGAGGCGCTGGACGCGTAGGCCGTCCACGGGATGGCGGGTCTTGTCGGAGATCCACTCCTCGTTGATGTCCTCGTTGACCCGCGGCTCGATCTGCATGACCTCGCGGCCGCGGGCGTCGACGCGGATCGCCGAGCCGACCGCATCCATCACGTCGACCGATTCGGTCTTCGACAGCTCCCAGGGGCGGATGTTGTAGCTCTGAGGCTTGGGCACGAGGGCGCCCACGGGGCAGAGGTCGGCGACGTTGCCCTGAAGCTCCGAGCCCATCGCCTGCTCGAGATAGCTCGTGATCTCCATGTCCTCGCCGCGGCCGATCGCGCCGAGGTCCGGCACGCCGGCGACCTCGGCGAGGAAGCGCACGCAGCGCGTGCAGTGGATGCAGCGGTTCATCGCCGTCCGCACCAGCGGGCCGATGTACTTTTCCTCGACCGCGCGCTTGTTCTCGCCGTAGCGGGTCGAGTCGACGCCGTAGGCCATCGCCTGGTCCTGCAGGTCGCAATGGCCGCCCTGGTCGCAGATCGGGCAATCGAGCGGGTGGTTGATGAGGAGGAACTCCATCACCCCCTCGCGCGCCTTCTTCGTCTGGCCGGAGCGCGTCAGCACCTCGGGCGGCTCGCCGTTCGGGCCGGGGCGGCAATCCTTCACCGCGTAGGCACAGGAGGCCACGGGCTTGGGCGCACCCTTCAGCTCGACCAGGCACATCCGGCAATTGCCGGCGATCGACAGCCGCTCATGGAAGCAGAAGCGCGGGATTTCCGCGCCGGCCATCTCGCAGGCCTGCAGCAGGGTGTATTCGGCGGGAACATCGACCTCGATGCCGTCGACGAGGATTTTGGTCATGCGTTCATCTCAGGACTGAGCGTCGGCAAAGGCGGTCACTCGGCGGCCATCGGCACCGCATCGGAATGCGGGTTGGCGCTGTAGCGGTCGATGCGCTTCTCGATCTCGGGGCGGAAGTGGCGGATGAGGCCTTGGATCGGCCAGGCCGCCGCGTCGCCGAGCGCGCAGATCGTGTGGCCCTCGATCTGCTTGGTGACGTCGAGCAGCATGTCGATCTCGCGCTTCTGCGCGCGCCCTTCCGCCATCCGCAGCATCACCCGCCACATCCAGCCGGTGCCCTCGCGGCAGGGCGTGCACTGGCCGCAGGACTCGTGCTTGTAGAAATACGCGATGCGGGCGATCGCCTGGACGATGTCGGTCGAGCGGTCGAGCACGATCACAGCCGCGGTGCCCAGGCCGGAGCCGAGGTTGCGCAGGGTGTCGAAGTCCATCTTGGCGTCGATGATCTGCTCGGCCGGCACCAGCGGCACCGAGGAGCCGCCGGGGATCGAGCAGAGCAGGTTGTCCCAGCCGCCGCGCATGCCGCCGCAATGCTTGTCGACGAGCTCGCGGAAGGTGATGCCTAGCTCCTCCTCGACGTTGCACGGCTTGTTGACGTGGCCGGAGACGCAGAACAGCTTGGTGCCGGTGTTGTTCTTGCCGCCGAGGCCTGCGAACCACGCGCCGCCGCGACGCAGGATCGTGCCGGCGACCGCGATCGACTCGACGTTGTTCACCGTCGTCGGGCAGCCGTAGAGGCCCATGTTCGCCGGGAACGGCGGCTTGAGCCGCGGCATGCCCTTCTTGCCCTCGAGGGATTCGAGCAGCGCCGTCTCCTCGCCGCAGATGTAGGCGCCTGCGCCGTGGTGGACGTAGATGTCGAACGGGTAGCCGTGGACGTTGTCCTGGCCGACGAGCCGGGCCGCGTAGGCTTCGTCCACCGCCCGCTGCAGCGCGTGCTTTTCGGCGACGTATTCGCCGCGGATGTAGATGTAGCAGGCATGCGCCGCCATCGCGAAGGAGGCCAGCATGCAGCCTTCGATCAGCAGGTGCGGATCGTGCCGCATGATCTCCCGGTCCTTGCAGGTGCCGGGCTCGGACTCGTCGGCGTTGACCACGAGGTAGTGCGGCCGCCCGTCCGACTTCTTGGGCATGAACGACCACTTGAGGCCGGTCGGGAAGCCGGCGCCGCCGCGGCCGCGCAGACCCGAGGCCTTCATCTCGTCGATGATCCAGTCACGGCCCATCTCGAGGAGGAATTTGGTGCCGTCCCACGCGCCGCGCTTCTGCGCGGCCTCGAGGCCGGGCGAGTGCAACCCGTAGAGGTTGGTGAAGATGCGATCCTGATCGGCCAGCATGGCTTTGGCTTTCCGTGTCTCAGGTGGCCGGATCCGACTTCGCCGGCTTCGCCGAAGGCTCTGCCGGTTTCGTCGAAGGCTCGGACGGCTTCGCGGCGGGCGCGTTCTCGCTCGCGCCGGACGCCTCCGGCTGCGGCGGCACCGCATCGCGCGGCAGGTCCGACTGCGCCCCCGCCTCTGCGCCCGCAGGCTCGCCCTCCGCCACGCGCTTGGCCGGCGAATCCAGCACGTCGGCGTCGCCCGGGCGGGCGCTGCCGTGCTTGGCGATGGAGCGGCCGCGCTCGGCCGCGTCGGCGTGGTCGTCGGCCTTGATCGGTGCGTCGCCGCCCGCCGCACGCTGCGCCGGGGCGTCGGAGACGGGCCGCTCGACGGGGCGGCCTGCATCGGGCTTGGCGATCTTGGGCTCGGTCGCGGCGCGGGCCTCGGTCGAGGCGGCCTCGTCCTTGGCCCGGGCCTCGTCGCCCTCCGCCTTGTTCTTGTCCTCGAAGCGCTGGCGCCAGGCGCCGACGCGCGAGCCGTCGAACAGCGTCGGGTCGCTCAGCGTCGCAGCGCCGCCCTGCGGCTCCGACGAGACGCGGCCGGTCTGCGAGCCGACATTGACCGGACGGCCGGCGGCGAGGTCGTCCATCAGCGTGCCGAGGCTTTCGGGCGTCAGGTCCTCGTAGTAGTCCTGGTTGATCTGCACCATCGGCGCGTTGCAGCAGGCGCCCAGGCACTCGACTTCGAGCCAGGAGAAGTTGCCGTCGGCCGAGACGTGGCCGGCCGGCCCGAGGCGGGACTGCAGCATGCCCTTCAACTCGCGCGCGCCGCAGGAATCGCACGGCACCGTGCCGCAGAGCTGGATCCAGAACCGGCCCACGGGCTCCAGGGCGAACATCGTGTAGAAGGTCGCCACTTCGAGCACGCGGATGTGCGGCATGCCGAGCTCGTCGGCCACCGCCTCGATCGCGCGGCGCGGCAGCCAGCCGCCGTTCTGCTCCTGCGCCTTCCACAGCAGCGGGATCACGGCCGAGGCTTGGCGGCCCTCCGGGTACTTCTCGATCTGCCCCTTGGCCCAGGCGGCGTTCTCTTGCGTGAACGCGAAGCTCTCGGGCTGCTCGGAAGCGGGGGCGAGCCTGCGGTTCGACATCTCAGTTCTGGCCCTTCCAGCTCACCGGTCCACCTCGCCGAAGACGATGTCGAGCGTGCCGAGCACGCAGGACACGTCGGCGAGCAGGTGGCCGCGGCACATCCAGTCCATCGCCTGAAGGTGGGCGAATCCCGGAGCGCGAATCTTGCAGCGATACGGCTTGTTGGTGCCGTCGGAGACGAGGTAGACGCCGAACTCGCCCTTGGGCGCCTCGACGGCCGCGTAGACCTCCCCCTCGGGCACGTGGAAGCCTTCGGTGTAGAGCTTGAAGTGGTGGATGAGCGCTTCCATCGAGCGCTTCATCTCCCGGCGCGGCGGCGGCGCGAACTTGCCGTCGATCGAGGCGATCGGGCCCAGGCCCGCCGGCTCGCGCAGCTTGACGCAGCATTGCCGCATGATCTTCACGGATTCCCGCATCTCCTCCATGCGGATCACCTGGCGATCGTAGGTGTCGCCGTTCTTCCCCACGGGGATGTCGAACTCCATCTCCTCGTAGCACTCGTAGGGCTGCGACTTGCGCAGGTCCCACGGGATGCCCGAGCCGCGCACCATCGGGCCGGAGAAGCCCCAGGCCATCGCCTCGTCCACCGAGACGATGCCGATGTCGACGTTGCGCTGCTTGAAGATGCGGTTGGACATGACGAGGTCGTCGAGGTCCTGGACCACCTGCAGGAACGGGTCGCAGAACGCCTCGATGTCGTCGATCAGCGCGGGCGGCAGGTCCTGGTGGACGCCGCCGGGGCGGAAGTAGTTGGCGTGGAGCCGGGCGCCCGAGGCCCGCTCGTAGAAGATCATCAGCTTCTCGCGCTCCTCGAAGCCCCAGAGCGGGGGCGTGAGGGCGCCGACGTCCATCGCCTGCGTCGTGACATTGAGCAGGTGCGAGAGCAGGCGGCCGATCTCGCAGAACAGGGTGCGGATGAGCTGCGCGCGCCGCGGCACCTCGATGCCGGCGAGCTTCTCGATCGCCAGGCAGAAGGCGTGCTCCTGGTTCATCGGCGAGACGTAGTCGAGCCGGTCGAAGTACGGCGTGACCTGGAGGTAGGTCTTGTACTCGATCAGCTTCTCGGTGCCGCGGTGCAGCAGGCCGATATGCGGGTCGACGCGCTCGACCACCTCGCCGTCGAGCTCCAGCACCAGGCGCAGCACGCCGTGCGCCGCCGGATGCTGCGGCCCGAAGTTGATCGCGAAGTTGCGGATATTATGCTCGGTCATGGTGAGCCCTCCGCCTCAAGCCGTCTTCTTCTCGTCGCCCGGAAGCACGTATTCGGTGCCCTCCCACGGCGAGAGGAAGTCGAAGTTCCGGAATTCCTGCGTCAGCTTCACCGGCTCGTAGACCACGCGCGCCTCGTCCTGGTCGTAGCGGACCTCGACGAAGCCGGTCAGCGGGAAGTCCTTGCGCAGGGGGTGGCCCTCGAAGCCGTAATCGGTGAGCAGCCGGCGCAGGTCCGGGTGGCCCGAGAACAGGATGCCGTAGAGGTCGTAGGTCTCGCGCTCGTACCAGTTGGCCGCCGGGAACACCTCGATCACGGAGGGGACCGGCGTGACCTCGTCGGTGCGCACCTTCAACCGGATGCGGGAATTGTGGCGCAGGCTGAGCAGGTGGTAGACCACGTCGAAGCGCTGCGCGCGGCTCGGGTAGTCGGCGCCGCAGATGTCGATGAAGTTCCGGAAGGCGCAGGCCGGGTCGTCGCGCAGGAACGTCAGCGCGAACACGATGTCCGAGGCCTGGACCACCAGCGTCAGCTCGCCGAGCGCGATGGTGCGCTCGACCACCGCCGGGCCAAGCGCCCCGGCCACGTGGTCCGACAGCGCCTGCAGGGCCGCGTCGCCGGAGACGGGCTGGGTGTGGGCGAGGATCGAGATGCCGTTGGTCATCGCCTGCCCTCAGCGCTCGATCGTGCCGGTACGGCGGATCTTCTTCTGCAGCAGCAGCACGCCGTAGAGCAGCGCTTCGGCCGTCGGCGGGCAGCCCGGCACGTAGATGTCGACCGGCACGACCCGGTCGCAGCCGCGGACCACCGAATACGAGTAGTGGTAGTAGCCGCCGCCGTTGGCGCAGGAGCCCATCGAGATCACGTAGCGCGGCTCCGGCATCTGGTCGTAGACCTTGCGCAAAGCCGGGGCCATCTTGTTGGTCAGCGTGCCCGCGACGATCATCACGTCGGACTGGCGGGGCGAGCCGCGCGGGGCGAAGCCGAAGCGCTCGCAATCGTATCGCGGCATCGACATCTGCATCATCTCGACCGCGCAGCAGGCGAGCCCGAACGTCATCCACATCAGCGAGCCGGTGCGGGCCCAGTTGATCAGGTCGTCGGTGGAGGTGATCAGGAAGCCGCGGTCGGCGAGTTCCGCGCTGATCGTCAGGAAGGTCGGGTCGTCGGCACCGATCGGGCGGCCGGTGTTCGGATCGACGAGCCCCTTGGCCTGCGGCGCGATCGCCGGGGCGCGGGACAGTTCGGGGGTGAAGGCCATGGATGCCTCAGGAGCGGGCGGGCGGGGCGACGACGCGGACTAGTCCCATTCGAGGGCGCCCTTGCGCCACTCGTAGACGAAGCCGACGGTGAGGACCCCGAGGAAGGCCATCATCGACCACATGCCGAACCAGCCGAGATCCCCGAACGTGATGGCCCAGGGGAACAGGAAGGCGACTTCGAGGTCGAAGATGATGAACAAGATGGCGACGAGATAGAACCGCACGTCGAACTTCATGCGGGCGTCGTCGAAGGCGTTGAAGCCGCACTCGTAGGCCGAGAGCTTCTCCGGGTCCGGGCTCGAATAGGCCACCAGGAACGGGGCCACCAGAAGAGCCGCCGCGATGAACAGCGACACGCCGAGGAACACGATGAGCGGCAGGTAATCCGCCAGGAGACCGGTCATGCGACACCTCTCACGCGCTGGACCGCGCCGCCCTGAACTTCACCGAACGGCGATATGGAATTGCTCCAATGCCAGAGTGCGCGCGGGCCGAGGCTTAGTCGAGCCGACCCGGTGAAACAAGCCGTTTGCGCGTCGCACAATCGCGGCCTGAGACAGAGAGGTGGCGCGATGTCAGGTCTTCGCCAACACGGCAGATCGGCGCAGCCCCCCAATAGACAGATCCGGTTCGGCGACCGGAGAATCGGGGTCTGCGGACAATCGCGTCTCGCGTGGCAAGGTCACGCTTGACACTCCCTGCCCCCCCACCTAAACCCCCGCTCGTCGCCGAGGCCCACCGGGCTGTCGAGCGGATACGCCGTGCGGGCGTAGCTCAGTTGGTTAGAGTGCCGGCCTGTCACGCCGGAGGTCGCGGGTTCGAGTCCCGTCGCCCGCGCCACGTACCTTCCCGATCACATTAGTCGAACCAGCCCTCCGGCCCGACGCCGTCGAGGGCTTCTTGCGTTGGGCCCTCAGCCCGGCAGGACGAGGGTCGCGCGCAGACCGCCGAGGTCGGACCGGTCGAGGGTCAGGCCGCCGCCGTAGAGTTCGGCCAGCTCCAGGGTGATCGACAGGCCGAATCCGTTGCCCGGCACGGTCTCGTCGAGGCGCTGCCCGCGCCGGAGGACCGAGGTCGCCGCCGCCGGATCGAGGCCCACCCCGTCATCCTCGACGCCAATCGCCACCGCGCCGTCCTGCATCGCCGCCGAAACCCGGACCTCGCCGCGGCACCATTGGCAGGCGTTGTCCATCAGGTTCCCGAGCATCTCGTCGAGGTCCTGCGCCTCGCAGCTGACAGTCAGCCCTTCGGCGATCTCCATACGGACGCGCACGCCCTTGGCGGCATGCAGGCGGCCGAGGGTCGCGGCGAGATCCTGGATAGGGCTCGCCAAGCCGATCCGCCCACGGGCCGTGCCTTCGAGCGCCGCCGCGCGGGCGCGGCGCAGGTGATGGCGGACCTGCCGGTCCATCGACCCGACGAGGCCGCGCAAGGTGCCGTCGGCATCGCGCCCCGGGTCGGCGAGCGCCAGGGTCAGGGTGGCGAGCGGCGTCTTGAGGCCGTGGGCGAGGTTCGCGACATGCGTGCGCGCACGCGCGAGGTTGGCGGCGTTCTGGTCGAGGAGCCCGTTGAGTTCGGCGACCAGCGGCCGGATTTCGGCCGGCTGCGCGACCGGCACCCGCTCGCGCCGCCCGGCGCGGACGTCGGCGAGGTCCGCGCGCAGGCGCTGCAGCGGCGCGAGGCCCAGGCGCACCTGCGCCAGCACCCCGCCGACGAGGCAGAGGCCGAGCACCGCGAGCGCCAGCGCCAGCGTG
>NZ_VRUT01000180.1:0-8496 GCF_008039465.1 Methylobacterium sp. WL120
CACCGGGGACGGCGGCGGCACCTCGCCGCGCCTCTCGGGCTGGGGCGGGATTGGACACGAGGCCGGGCAATTCGCCGCCTTGAGCACGAGGGCCCGCTGGTCGGCCTCGATTTCGTTCTGGATCCGGCTGAGTTCGAGGCGTACGTCCGTCTGGGCGGTCTCATCCACCCGGCACCCATTCGGCAGGAGTCTTTGGAGGATCGGGGCCCATGCCGGCACAGTAAAAGCGCAGGCGCGTAGCAGCAGGCCACCGCAGATCAGCAGGAGCGCCGTAAACAGAAGCCAGAGCAGCGGCGCAGCCATGCTGCGCGACCGTCTGGCCGTGAGCGGCGGCGGAGGGGCTTCCGGGCCCTTGGGTTGCTGGCCCGGCTGCTGAGCCGCCGCGCTGGCCATCGCAGATGTTACGGATGGACTTCCCGCGACGGTAACAAGCCCTGAGGCGACCTGAAGCGGGGCGCGGTCGCCCACCATCCGCAGGCCCCAATTTACGAGCACCGGCCGATCGTCTACGACCCAGACCGGTTCGCCGGGGGGGCGTTCCAGGGCCTTCTCGATCAACCGGCCTAGATCCGCTGAGGCCGGTCCCGCGGCTTTTAGATCCTCCGCTAGCTTGCGGATGTCGGCCTCGATCTGGGCGAGGCGGCCCTCAATTGGGCCCTGCCGCTCGGGCGAAAGATCCCGCAGCCGGCAGGTCTCCCCAACGCCGTCTACGAACCACGCGGTCTGGTCGCTATCCCCGCCGAGGGATTGTTCCGGCCGTGAGAAGACGAAGGCGTGGTCGGGGGACAGCCGGGCAGCGATCTCTGCGACCATCTGGTCGTATTGGGTGCGTAGCTTCGGATCGACCAGTTCCAGGCCAGTCCGACGCGTGATCGCGATCGCGGTGGTGTCGCTCATCGCTCGATCCTGTTTACGGCTTAGGCCGGGACAGAGAACGCGCGTCCCTGGACGGCGACGCGGGTGCCGTGGAAGCAGGGGCCGAAGGCGGCGAGGGAAAATTCGTGCGCGCCGTGGTGGTCGGCTGACACGCGCTCTCGTCGATCGGCAGCGACAAGCCGTTGGCCGTTAGGAACCGACGCAGCCCGGCTGCGCCTAACGCGTAGAAGGCAGAGATCGGTACCCGGTCGTCGACGCGCACGAAGGTGTTTACCCCGACCACCCGTCCGCAGAAATCAATTAGCGGACCGCCGCTGTTGCCCGGCGAAATGATGGCAGAATGGATTACCAGCGTCATAGCGTCGTCCTGTCGCTGGGTCGCGTTAATGTCACCGCGGCTGTCGGTGGGTGTGACCTCTTGCAACGCCGCTCCGTCGCCAGCTAGCGCCCGCGCAAAAGCAGGGTTCGTGGCCTGGTGGAGACCCGGGAAGCCGCTCGCCACCACGGGCTGAAGTTGCGGCGCGCTGCTCGTTAGAATGAAGGGTAGGACGCTGGCCTGCGGTGCAACCCGTAGCAAAGCGAAATCATCGAACTCGCCGTTCCCACTCTCGGCGACGATCCGGGCGGGCGTGACGCCGACATACTTCGAGACGACGTAGACCGTCCCCTGGCCACCCTCGATGACATGCCGGTTAGTGACGACGAGGTCGGGAGCAATGAAAAACCCGGTTCCCTGCGAGCCGTCCCTTAGGACGAGCGCGACGCCGCGGGCCGCCCTGGAGGGCAGGTCCGTAGGGTTCGTAGGCGGCGGCGTGGCGATGAGCGGCGGCATTAGCGGCGTCTCCGCAGGCGGCTGCATGGCCGCGGCGCTGCCCGGGGTGATTGGACCAGGCAGGCTGGCGGGCGGCGCGACCTGGACGTCTCGGGGAGCCGGCGCGATCACGCTGCCGAGGCCCGCCCGCATGTCGCTGCATTCGCGTTCGAGCAAGGCCTTCAGGTCCGCCGATCGCTTGCGAAGCGACTCAAGGATCGCCTGCGTGATCTCCCGCTTCGCGCCCGGCACCGTATCCAGAATGGGATACCGCAAGACGCCGGGGATTAGCAGCACGATAGTCGAGATCGCGGCAAAAATTGTCGCCACCAGCGGCGCCCGAACTGAACCAACAGGTTTGACGCGCGCCACGCGGGTCGGTGCTGCCGCGCCCGCCTCAACGATCGTGGACTCCGCGTCCGGGAAGGCTTGCCGCCATTCCGGACGCGAGATAGGCGGCAGCGCGATGCCAAGCGCGAAGGGCTCAAGCCCGGAGGCGTAGAGCCGCAGCCGCGCTTCCCTGTCCTGAAGCGTCGCAAGGGGCATTGTTCCCCAGCCCACCAGAACCGGCTCGCCTCCGACGCTGACAATAGAGTCGGCAGAAGGAATATTGAGTGAGGCGGCGAAGAACGGCCCGAGGATGGGATCGGATGATAGTACCGAGAGTGCCTTCGCCCGCCCCCCGAGCGTCCGCTTGACGGCAGCTGTCGAGCCCGGATCGAGGTCGTCAAGGGGCTGCACAACGCCGTCGAAAATACAGAACCAGTCGATTCGCGATTCCGCGACCCCGTTCCCACGCGTCAGCCTTGGCTCTGCCAAGAGCCCAGCGGCGTCGCGCCCATATCGCTCTTGAATGACACCGGTGAGCAGCCTGTGGCGCTCGATGATCGGCTGGCCGTCGATCTCAACGAGCGCGATGCCCCGTAGCGTCTGTGAACGGACAAAAAACTGCGCAGCCACAGACCCAACTTCCCTTCTCAATCGTCACCTGCGCATCGCGAAGCTGCGCGGTCAAGCTTGCATTACCGACTTTTTTAGTCAATCCATAGCAAAAATATGTGCCTACTTAGTTGAGCATGCAGCGTCACTGTTATCTAATTACAACAGATCGCAATAATTGTAGCAAATCCTTCACTGAAATAATGACGCAGGCAGAACGGGCGAATTGATGGTCCTCGCCGAACGGTACCACGCCTATTCCCCAATCCTTTTGCCCTCTGCCCGACGAGGCAGATGTTAGCCCAGTGAAAGAAATTTCAGCAGAACCACTTTTCTGGTGCCTCATCTTATATCAACCCTCACTGATCAGAACCCATGGGCCCATTGGCGCAGTCCGATGGACATGATGCGTCAGGGTTGTGCGATGAGCTTGTTCCAGGCGTCGCAGCAGTGATTGAGGATGTCGTCGTAGGATTGGAAGATCCGGTTTCCGAGCCAGTTGTCGCGAAGGAACTGCCAAAGGTTCTCGACCGGGTTGAGTTCGGGTGAGCGCGCCGGCAGGGGCAAGAGGGTGATGTTGTCGGGAACCGGCAGCTTTATGGTGGTGTGCCAGCCGGCTTGATCGAGCAGGAAGACGGCGTGGGCGCCAGGAGCCACGGTCGCCTAAATCTCTTCGAGATGATGGGCCATCGCTGCCGTGGTGCAACGGGGCATGACCAGGCCTGCGCCAACGCCACGGGCCGGGCAGATCGCCCCGAAGATGTAGGCTGACTGCGTGCGCTGATCTTTGGGTGCTGCGGGTCGCGTTCCACGCTTGGCCCAGCGCCGGGTCAGGGTGTTCTTCTGGCCGACACGGGCCTCGTCGCAGAACCAGACCTCTACCGGCTTGCCGCCGACAGCCTGAGCGATGTCCGCCAGACGGTCGGGGAAGTCTTTTTAAAAACAGCCGCGGCGTCCGGATCCTGGGCGTGATGGCGCGGGCGGGCGGAGAGCTTGCGGTAGCTTATGGCCCGCAAGACCCGGCTCAAGGTCTGCTCGGAGATCGACACGCCGTGATCCTCGGACAGGATCTGGGCCAGATCGCACAACCGCCAGCGCACCACACCGTGTACGGCCGGCGTCGGTCCCTGGTCGACCAGCGCCTTGAGGACATCGCGCTGGTCGGCGTTCAGGCACGGACGGGCCCCGGGGGCCTTGCCGTCGATCAGCCCGTCCGGTCCGTCGGCGTTGAAGGCCACGACCCAGTCGCGCACCGTCTGCAGCCCGACCCCGCCGATCTCGGCCGCCTCCGAGCGCAGACCACCCGCGGCGATCACCGACAGCGCCAACAGGCGGCGGGTCTGCGCCGGATCACGCGAACCCTTGGCCAGACCGCGCAACGCCTCGGCATCAAAGTCCGATCGCAGCGGCACCGGAGCAGCCATCGCATCCTCCTCAGGCTCCAAACCCAAGGAAAGAATCACGCCCGAGATCCCGACACTACCCCGCGTGAGTCCTGCTCAGCGAGGCTTGGTATTAGCTATTGCGAAAGCTCTGGATCAATCCAGGGCGACAGACGACTTCGGGATGTGGCGCATTCCTGGACTAAGTCATTTCGCATATTCGTGCGTTTTGCTTCGTATCTATTCGCATCTTATTACGCCATTGAAATTGAAGGTGCGGCAGGTCGGGCTTCGCGCAGGTTTGTGATTAGGGATAGATTGAGGTCGCATAGGCCTCGGCGGAGGCGGTGGAGTGCATTCATCAAGGAACGTCGAGGCCTCCCGTACGTAACGGCCATTCGGATATTTCGCCTTGTAGCCCTCACGGGACTTTATAGCCTGACAGGACTTCATGGTGTTCTGGAAGGTCTGCTGCTCCAAACCCGCATCGCGCTTCGCTCGAAAGCCTTGCGCATATGGCCATCGGTGCATCGCCTTCGTGCATCCTTCGATCGGCCCCGCTAGGCTCGCGGTCCGGGCTTGGGCGGCGCTCGCGCGGATCGCGATCTTGTTGCAGGGATCATCAATCCGATCGAAGTGATGGGGATCGAGGAAGTAGAACGTTCTCGAAAGATCCTTGCTGGTTACGACTTCTAGCGATCCGTCCCGCCCGCCGCTTCGAAGCTTGTTTGCAAATTGCTCGAAGGTGAGGCCTTCCACCTTCATCGCTTCTGTTACGCGAAGCACAAGATTCTCGCCTGTCATCCCCCCCCTTCTTGTAGCGCATAGAATACTGACCGGGACCAAGTAGAAATCTGCACTTAAATTGGATACTTCGGTCGTCCCGCTGCAATCGTCCAGCACCGCGACGATCTCCTTCGGCGAGGCGGCCGCTAGGCGGCGAAACAAGAACGACAGCCGAATCGCTTCGGCATCAATCGCCGCAGTACCGTCCGCGACGACTGGCGAGATATCTGAGGGCAGAAGGAACAGGTCGCCATCGCGCGCCTGGACGCGGCCAGTCACGACCACGGCGACTGAGGCTCCATTTGGAATACCAGCAACACTCTTCCGAATTTCCTGGTCCAGCATCGGCCGGGACTGTGGTTCGATTAGGAGTGTGTCGAAACCGAGATCGCTTAATGGCATGGCGTAAGTTAATGCGTCCTCATCCCAAGAACGGCTTACTCTGCGGTTCGATACGGGTGAGACAATTACCACGGCTCTTTTTGGAGCTACTGTCGCATCAGGCACATCCGATGGTGACCAACCCGATCCCGCCCGGCCAGTGATCTGTGCCAAAGTAGGTGTTGCCATTCCTGCCAAGGTCAAGAATATAACGATCAGAGCCAATCGAGTCATGCGAACGGAATGCTTCGACTTATAAGGCGAATTGCTTGCGGCTGATGGAAACACGACGCCGAACCGACTCGATAGACATAAGGCCAAGTCCATCAAAAAACTTCGAACTGTGTCACGCGTAGAGTGCCAATTAAGCACACTATAATGACTTACGCGTGACCCTGACGCCACACCACTCCTCATATCGCGAAAAACTCGGAAAATATTGCGGGTCGGCAATCATCAGGCTTTTACAGCTCCACACTTCCGGCTACCTTGGCCATCGCCATGCGATAGACTGCGTCACAATTAGTTTTTTGAAAACAGTCGATAGACGTCGGACTTATGGCGAAGCAGTTGAAGGAATGAGAGTATGAAAAACATTCACACTATCGTCCTCGTACCTATGCTGCTATTTGTGACAATTGCTACGGCTGCAGCTGCACCGGTGACTAAGTTGTCCACAGCGCCTTTACGAATGACGTCCTACCGGCATTTTGCTGAAAGCGATCCGTATCCGCCGGGTTGCCGGAACAAAGAAAGCTTCGATGCGTGCGCTCTAGAGGGGGCGGGCTGCGATGCGGGCTCCCGCCGCGCCTGCCGTGAGATCTGTGAAGGTCTGTGTGACGACTGATCGGACGGTCAGTGCTGGGTAAGGCTGCCCTGATCTGCACAACTGATTAATGATATGACCCAGCTGCGCCAGATGCGAACCGAAGCATTCTGCTTATCTTCTAATATCTTTCTTAGAATCTTACGGTGCAACATGTTGCGTAATATTTGTATGGCCATTGCGCTGACTGTTGCGACCATTCCCCAATACGCGATAGCCTTGGAAGGCTTTGGAGGTCACACGATCGTCGCCAAGCTCAAAACTCTGGTGCGCATGTGCCGACTCAATACTGGAGAATGTACCGACGTCGAAACGCCGAGCGAAATTAGCGTCTATTTTGGCACCAAGGGGATGGTCTACATCTATACGAGCGGCAGCGGCGGCCTAGAAATCCCGCTCGGTACCTGGTCCAGCGATAAAATGGGTCATATAGTTAGATGGAGCTTAACTGGAGGACGTGCAGTTTGGGAAGCGTCTAGCGAAAGCAAGTACACCAATACTATAGTCTTTATTAGGAAAAATTCTTCATGCGTCGTAAAAAACTATTGGTCGAGCAGCAATCCTGGCATCCATTTAGAGAGCCGAGGCGTTGATGTTAGTTACTGCAATGTCAAGCCTGGCAATCAACAGGGTAATAATCTAAAATGAAGATGTAGGTTGCCCGACACGGTATCGCATTGTTGTGTGCTATCAACCTCCGGCAATTCTTATCTGATGCCGAGGTCCAGTAAAATAGAAAATGCAAGAATACAAGCCGCATGAGTGAGATCTAGAAAATGTCACAAGTGCAGCAGATAGAAACTATAGTGTCTCATCGCATCAGAGCGTTATATTTAATTTCACCAAAACTAGCGATTTATTTGTTAGGTTATATATTTAATTTAATTTTATATACACAGTCATTGGCGCACGCAGGCAGTTGTTTTTTTGAAGAAACCTCCATCCCCAAAATGCCATTTAGGCAAGTTCAGATTGAGATTTTCAATCAAAAGATCGCATCCCTGCCAGATTCTCAGGATGCCGTCTTTGTTGGAGATTCATTGGTCCAATTTTGGCCACACGATTTAATGGAGAAATCCGTCCATAGCAGCAGGGTCTTTAATTTTGGCATCGGTTTAGACCGTACCGAAAATGTGCTTTGGCGATTGCATGCTCCACAACTCACGAAGTTGCGCCCGAAGAAAGTTGTGATCCTCATCGGTGCTAATAATCTGCGAACAGAGAACAGCGCTTGCGCCATTGCTTCTGGCATTGAAGCAGTAGTAGAGAGAATCGGGGAAGTTTGGCCTGAGGCGAGCCGCATTCTGATTCAAGTTCTGCCGCAAGGGGAACGCTTCTTGTATCGGGACGAGGATCGTCAGCAAACAAATATGATAGTCAAAAGACACTTACAAGGCGCAACGGATGTAAAAATCTTGAATGTTGACAATGAAATTACTTGCAATTTTGCGTCATCATGCGAGAATTATCAACAAGACCGAATTCACCTTAATCAAACTGGATACGAGATCCTAAGCAAGCTCGTAGCTAATATAATCAGGCCTACATCACGCTAATCCACTGCTGTTCAGCGTTCTTTACAGGCCTTTATAGGCCAGGATGACGTCCGGATCGATCGCGGCCGTCCAGAAGGTGTGGGCGATGTTTTTGACGCCGTTAGCCCGCGCGATGTTGAGGGCATGACTGCGCAGCCGTGCCATGATGCCCGGATTGACCCGGATCAGGCTGGCATCGTCGGCGAGGGTGACATCGCGCATCCAGTGGCTTCGGTTCTCGATCGGCCAATGGTTTTGGATGGCGCTCGCGAAGGTCTGGACCGATAGCATCACGGGCACGGCGTAGAGCGAGGCCTCTCGGCGTCTCGTCCATTGCCCGGTCGCGGCGGAGCGGAGCAACGTGTCGCGTTCGACGCATACGATGGCCGCGATCAGTGCGCTCCATGGCGTGCCGTCGAGCGCCGATCCGGCCGCGTAGACGGTGGCCCGAGCACGGACGAACGCGAGCGGGTCAAGTCGCTGGCGCGAGAACCGCGAACTGCGACAGGCCAACGAGATCCTCCGGAAGGCGTCGGCGTATTTCGCGATGGCGGAGCTCGACCGCCGGTCGCGGACATGATCGCGTTTATCGACGACCATCGGGCCGTCTATGGGGTCGAGCCGATCTGCAGGGTGCTGCTGATCGCTCCGTCGACGTACCATGCCTATGCCGCGCGGCGTACCGATCCCGGCAAGCTGCCGGCACGGGCCAGGAATGACCCGACGCTGATGATCGAGATCTGGCGCGTGTTTGAGGCGAACTTCCACGTCTACGGGGTGCGCAAGGTCCGGCGGCAGCGGAAGCGGTGTCTGGAGCCGCCCTTTTTGATGAACTGACGATGGTGGAGGCTGACGGTCCCTGGTTCGGATCGTTTTGTGTCTATGCTTGAGGATATGGTCGAGTTGCCGCGGTCGGTCCGCCGGCTTGAGGTTGTCACGGGCGTGGGCAGTCGTCGGCGC
>NZ_VRUT01000181.1:0-8442 GCF_008039465.1 Methylobacterium sp. WL120
TTCATGCCAGCCTTCTCCGCTTGGCCGGCTGCGCTCGCCAGACCAGCTCCGCCGGCCAAGCTACCCGTGGCGGAGCGGCCCACCGTGCACTAACTTTACCCTTGGACCACCTCGTGGGGGCCGATCACGTCGCGGGCGAGCATCGCCGCAGGTCGGTGCATTGCGATCTCATCAGAGATCAGCTCGATGCCGATCCAAAGAAGCGTCGAGACGCGCCCACGAATAGGCTCGACCTCTCGCTGGCAATCTACGCTGGCGCGCCAGACCCAGGTGGACACATCTAGCGCAGGGCCCCCAGCGCAGGTTTCAAATGTTCCATGCGCGGCCTGCATCCCCCTCATCCAAAGTATAAGTAGTGTTTACGCAAAAGCGGTCCTGAACTCGCATTTCCGTACGCCTAGTTTTGCCTTAGGACGCAAATAGTCACATCAAGTTTTGAGCTTGTACAACCATTGGTTGTGCAATTGTACGGGACTTTCATCTTATGGGCGAAAATTCACTACTTATCTCATCTTTTGCCGGAAATGCCGATAAACGCCGCAAGGGCGCGCTCTTTGGGCAGGAGCCGAAGAGTGTAGGCAGGCCCGCGAACGTCAAGCTGATCACCTGCGTACATCAGGGCTTCGAACTCTACGGCTCGGACCGGTGCTTTATCGAAACGGTGCAGACCATCCGTGCTGCCTATCCGACTGCGCGGATCGACGTCGTGCTGCCACGCTCCGGCCCGATTGTTACGGCGCTGGAGGCGGTCGACTGCCGCATCGTGATCGAGCCGCTGTGGATCCTACGGCGCAAGAATTTCGCCCGGTTGGCAACGCTGGGGATGATGGCGCTGCCGTTCGCGGTAGCGCGTGCATTGCGCCGGATCTGCGCGAGCGACCTGGTCTACGTCAACACCACGGTGGTGGCAGATTATCTCCTCGCCGCCCGACTGGTGCCGGGGCGCAGCCTGGTCCATGTTCACGAGATCCCCGAAGGCGCAGTCCTGAAGGTGTTGCGCGGGCTGATCCGCTGGAGTGGGGCCAACGTGGTGTTCAACTCGCGCGCCACGGAGGCCGCCTACGGGATGCCGGCCGCGGTTACGGCGCGGGTCGTCTACAACGGGATCACCGGGCCTGCGCTACCGAACCGGCAGGATTACGACGGCACGCGGCCGCTGCGGCTGCTGATGCTTGGGCGGATCAGCCGGATCAAGGGCCAGGACGTACTGGTCGAAGCGCTGGCATCCCTGCCGCCGGCTGTGCGCAGCAAGATCGAGCTACGCATCGTCGGTAGCGCGTTCGAGGACACGGCGCGGGAGGCGGCGCTGTCCGCCCGCATCGCTGAGGCTGGCCTGTCTAGGCAAGTCAGCATGCAGCCTTTCGTCACCGACCCGAGCGATCTCTACCGCTGGGCGGACGTGGTGGCCCAGCCATCGCAGATGCCCGAATCCCTCGGCCGCGTGGCGATCGAGGCGATGTCGTACGGTGTGCCGGCCCTGGTCACGAACCTCGGCGGTCTGAAGGAAGTGGTGGCCGACGGCGCGACGGGGTGGGTCGTTTCGGCAGGGTCGTCGACGCTGCTTGCGCAGACGCTGGCCCGGATCGTCGCCGATCCGTCCACTTGGCGCGGTTTCGGTGCTGCGGCGCGGGCGCGCTACGAGAGGGTGTTCTCGGCACCCTCCGCCGCCGAGGGGATCGGCGCCATGCTGCGGCTTACCTTACGTGGATCGCGACAGAAGCCCGCTGGAGCGTTGAACGAGGCTGTGACGCGCCGGTCCGCTTAACCCTTTTCCCGTGCGCATTCCATGTGCAAGGCCGAGCCATATTCTAAGGCTACGCCTGCGTCTTTAAAGATCACCAGAACTTCGCCGCGCCGGTCGAGCGACTAACGCCTAAAGGGTGCTGCAAGGTCTTCCAAGAGACCGCCATCAAATCGCGTGCCGACCGCATCGCGTCGAAGCGCGTGATCGGCCGTCTAATCGAAGGCGACGTGCTCAGGCAGATCGGCTGCAGCGAACTCGTGCTGTCCAAACCCTCAATCAGCACTTCAGCAAAAGGGCTTTTTCCCCAGCAATCAATTGAACGCCAGGTCCGTTGGCGAAAACAGCTGCAGCTCTGTCGTTAAACCATGTCGGCTATTTAAACGTCGGCAAAACGTGGGCCTGCGATGGTGGTAGTGGCGATGTTCACGTATCCGGTTTGGCTCATCGCGCTACTGAAATCAGCCAAACAGCTTTCCGCTATTTCCTGCCGTACGCACAATTGTGGCTTACGTCCGCTTTGTGGCAATGACGAGTTCGTCTCGTACGGCCGGGTTGGGTCGAAAGCGGACCCAAGGCATGGGTTCCACCCGTCAGATTTTGACCTCTAGCAGGACGATCCAACTCAGCTCGCTTCGCCGCTCATCAATATAGCTTTCTCGCACTGGCATAAATTAGATGTGAAGACCTAACTCACCTCTAGCTGGTCGAGACAAAATGAGAAGCATGGCTCTAGCAAATTTACAACGTGATCTTGTGCCGACGTTGCCACCATGGGAACGTCGTAGGATCCGAACTCTATCCCAGGGAATGGAAGAGCAACGTGCTCGTGTGATGAGCTCACTGGGTATGATGCATGACTTCTACCGCAGAATGGATGACTGCGGAAGTATGGACGAACGCGGCAATAACATGAAGCTGTGCCGAGTGCCTTTGTGCCCTCGTTGCTTCATGAATAGTCGAGGCAAACAAACGGGTATCGCGATCAAGCGAACCTTCGCGGGGGCGGCCAACGAGAACATGGCGTTCCTCACGTTGCTGGTACCGCCCACGACGGACCTCAGCGTGGTTGATCCTTGCATGGGCAAGACGGAAAACCGTCTGCGGAACCTCATCCGTAACAGGAGAAAAACCGACCCTCGATGGGATACCGTTCAGTATACGGGCTGGTGGGAGATGGAGCGCCATGACTGGCAGGACTTCCACGGGTTCGGCCGCAACAAGAAACTCGCTATGGAGGGCTTGGGCTGGCCCCAATTCGCGAACCACAACGACGACACAGTGTGGCAGCCCCACCTACACGCAATCGTTTGCCTTGGCAGCGTTAGCAGGGATGAATTCGCTGAAGCTTTGAGAGCAAAAGGGCATGGCTCTCCCTATCAGGTGGACTTACAGGGCTTCGACCAGCGCAAGGACGTGGACAAAAACATCAGCGATCTCGTTCGGTATTCTATGAAGTTCCGAATTGAAGCCGATTACAAAATGTCTTCGGCAAAGCTGTCGTGGGATGGCACAGCCCTGTCGTTGCAGAGAGATTGGTGGAGAGACAAAGACATCAGGGATTACGTGGAATGGCTTATGAGCAAGAGAGGGGGATTTGAGAGATTACGGACGAGTGTGGGTGTTAAGCAGGTGGGTGTTTTATAACTTTTACATACAAGATACGAACTAGCTGTCCCTGTATTCGATCTGATCGTAGTGAAATACAGAGCAATCTTCGGTTGAACGGCAGGACAACGGTAGTAGCGTTTCGGCATGAGAGCCACACAGGCTCCAACGGAGATGCAGATGTCGGTGCTCAAGACCCTCAAGCTCAGCAATGCGGCCCCCATCGTTACAGCTGGCGATCCGCTGGCGCGCGCTCGTGACAAGCTGCTAGGCAGCCTGGCCGATCAGCGGGCCTTCGCCAGCGCAGTGGTGGCCGGGGAACTCTACACACCGCCCAAGAACCTCGTGAGCCGCAAGAACGAGGCAGGCGAGCGGGTCAGGGTCGAGGTGAGCCGGCGCATGCGCAAGGGTTGGTTCGAGGACGGCACGGGTACCGTGCATTTCGCAGCTCGCGTGGGCGGCAAGCCGCTGGAGCTGGCCAAGGGCAAGCAGGCAGTGGAGGTGGGCACGCTGGATAAGCTGCCGTCGGTCATCGATACCCTGATCGAAGCCGTACGCGCGGGTGAACTGGACGCCCAGATCGCCACGGCCGCTGAGGCACGCGGGCTGATGATGGCGGAGCGTCGCAAGCCGAAGGCCGCTTGAGTGCCCCCATCCTTTCGACGAGCAGCGGCGACCCTGCTGCTCGTCCTGCCGTCATCGCCGATCTGGGCTGGCACGTCCGGCTGGCCCCAGCGGCTCGCCGGGATGCGCCAGTGCTATGCGGCGCGACAGATCTTCATGGAGGCAGCCGGGGATGCCTCATCCCTGCTGTGGTGGGCCTCCTCGGACAACCATCGCTATGGCTTCATCAATCCCTCAGTAGTGATTGATGCCCGTCAGCGCGTTCAGGAGATGATCGCCGCTGCCGATTGGCGCTTTACCAGTCTGGCCGCGCGCGAACCGGTGGATGCCCGGGCATGCCGGCAGCATGCAAATAGTGCCGGTGCTCGCGTTTTTTCCCTAACGCGCGATGTCCTCGCGGGGCATGCGATGTCAGTGTCTCCTGGCGAGCAGCGCTCCAATCAAGCGCTTGGCCATCAGCAAGCGCCCAGGATACCCCAGGATCGCAACGCTGATACGCGCGTGCCCTGGCCGTTCCAGTAAACGGAAACCGCTGAGGGAGCGTACTACCGTTTCAGCCAAAAAAGGTAG
Organism: Methylobacterium sp. WL120; assembly: GCF_008039465.1. NCBI lineage: Bacteria > Pseudomonadati > Pseudomonadota > Alphaproteobacteria > Hyphomicrobiales > Methylobacteriaceae > Methylobacterium > Methylobacterium sp. WL120. The sequence continues at coordinate 4,544 of NZ_VRUT01000181.1, forward strand.
AACTTACGATCTTATGGGATGGCCACTCAGCCTCGAACAGCAATTTAATAGGATTTTTGACCGCATTCATAAGGCCTTAGCTGAGCGGTACCGGCCACCACGATCAATGCGCTGTGCCCGTGGGACTGGCGAGCTGGACATCAAACCGCCCATTCTGCGGATATGCTGAACCTTCGATGGAATAGATGCAAAAGCGCAAAAATTGATTTCGTTGGAGGATTTCTCGGCACTACCAAAATTGCGGTAGGGGTTGGAACTCCAGCGAGCCGTCTGCGTGATTTACGATGCATGACGATTGTCGATGAAAGGGCGCGATGCAGAGCATACGTCGAGGTCTGGTGCTCGCTGGTGCCGTGTGGATCGGAGCCATCGGCGCCGTATCTGGCAATCCAGCTGATCTCGAACGGGGCCGAGCTTTATCTGCCAAAGGCGACTTTGCGGCAGCTATTAGCGCCTTCAGCGAGGCCATCCAAATAGCCCCCAGTGATCCAGCGGCTTATAATGCTCGAGGCTTTGCCTATCTCAAGATAAAAGATAACGCTCACGCTGTTGAGGATTTCGACAACGTTATCCGGCTCGATCCGTCTGACGTATCGGCCTACACGAACCGGAGCGCCATTCACCTTGGAGAGAAGCGGCTGGACGCTGCAATCAGCGACGCCAGCGCAGCCATACGCTTGCGCCCCAACGAAGTCGCTGTCGCTTACGGCAATCGAGCTGCGGCTTATCAGATGCAAGGGCGCGACGATGTAGCAGCGGCTGACTACGATCGTGCTCTTGAGATCAATCCACGATTTGCTGACGCGCATTCGGGCCGCGGTACGCTCTACATGCATGCAAAGGACTACGGCCGTGCTTTGGCAGCGTACGACGCAGCTCTATTCTATGCGCCGGGTGTAGCGCGATACCTCAATGGCCGTGGCGTTGTTTATCGTGGCTTGGGCAATGAGGAGGCAGCAAGAGCTGATTTTAGCGCTGCGATAGCAGCCGAACCGCAAAACTCAATGTATTATCTCAATCGGTCCTACACTTTTGCACGAAACGACCCAACGAAGGCTATCGTTGATGCAGATACCGCGATCCGACTGAACTCAAAATACGCAAGGGCGCTACATTATCGCGGATCCCTGAAACTCAGCCTCAAACAATACAACGCAGCCATCACCGACCTTGACGAGGCTTTGCGTTTAGATCCGAGCAATGCTCGCGCCAGGCTTGAACGAGGTGAGGCACATTACCGGAAGGGAAATTGCAGCTTGGCAGCAGCAGATTTTGACGCTGCTATTGCGCGAGATCCTAATCTTGACCGAGCCTATCTTGGTCGTGGAGCATGCCTGCTTGGGCGAGGCGATCTGAATGCTGCCCTCTCAGCAATCGACAGTGCGATCAAATTGAAGGCTGATGATCCCGGCGCGTACAATCTTCGCAGTATTGTGCGCGAGCGGCAGAGCGATCTCAAAGGCGCATTATTGGACCTGAATGAAGCCGTACGCCTCGGCCCATCCTTCGGCACGGCATACGCAAATCGCAGCCGTGTTCACGCTCTTCTGGGTGATAAGGTCAAAGCAGATGCTGACCGTGTTAATTCCGATCGTCTCAGAACGGAGGTTCCCATCGATGCCTCCAAAATCGTCCCATCGGCGAACCCTCTGACTTTTCAGGGCTCAAGACCGGTGTCCGAACCGACGAGATAGCAGGCGTCGTCGTTTGAGAAGGTATGTTCTCCCGTCGGCGTGCGACACGTCGATCGGGATGGGGCGTGCGGGGGAGTTGGACGCGTAAAGAGCGATGGCTGCCAAGGCACGTGGCCTGATGATGGCGGAGGGTCGCAAGCCCCGGGCAGCTTGAGCCCCTGGCGCATGGTGGTGAGTGGCTGCGTTAATCCAGCCTTTCACTACCCGTCTGCCACGGGTACGTGGTCCGCCGCGCATACGGCGAAAGGCTGCGTTTTAGTGCTTTTTATGCGTGTATTCTCAAGAGCTTAGGCGAGCCAATGTCGTCGCCAGCTACTTGCGCGCAGGACATCAAGATCCAGCGATTGCGACGCTGCCAACGGCCTTCGCGGCCCATTCCCGGCCACCAATCAATGCGCGAGGCCCACCGGCTTGTCGAGCTCAACCCGAAACCGGATTGCCCGATCGAACAGGGGGGCTTTTCGATATTGCCGATCACGCAGCCATGAAGGGGCGCTTTCATCACCCACCAGCCGTGTTTCGAACAGACCCAACCATGTCAGCGGCCGCAACACCCGGCTCTCGAAAGCGAACCCTGCGAAATCCGCCGGGCCGTAGTCCAGCGCGGGGTCCCAAACCGTACAGCTGCGCATCAGGTCTTCGCGAGCGATCCATTCCGGCGACATGACGGAAAGGCACCACAGCACGATGCCGATGTGGTTCTGCGGCCAGGCCTCCACGGGCACGCGGTCGAAATAGCCAAGGTTGACGCGCCAGAGCATCGTCTCGAACAGGCAACGGAACAGATCCGCAGCTTGGTCGTCACGAACAAGCGTTGCACCAGCTTTGGTCACCATCAGCCGCCGCTGCCGTTTGCGAAGCAGCTTGGCAGTTTGCGCGATGATCCGGGTAGCCTCCACAGGCATCACATCGATCTCGTTGAGCACCTTGTTCATCGAGAGCACCTGGGCCTTGTCATAGCCGGGCCAGGTCATGGCATCGAAGAGCGCCCGAACGTCGGCGCGGCTCAGCGCACCCGTGGCGGTCAGCGTGAGGCCAGCGAGAGCCTGAGCCCGCTGGATAATCAGGCGCGTGATACCAACCAGTGGCGCGGCCATCGCGTGATCCGCTTTGGCATCGACGGTGATCACCTCCGGCATTCCTCCGGCCGACAGCTCCAGCAGGGCATCCAAGCTGGATCGGGTGAGGAGGCCCCAGACAGGGGGATGGGTGAGCGTGGACATGAGCGAATATGTGCCACCGCCCCAGCGGTTCTGGCCAGGGTTATCAGCCTTGCTCCAGAACGCTCACCCACACGCTTGAACGGCTCCCGGGCTGCTGGGGTGCTGAACCCGCGCCCCGCCGGTGCTGGGGCTTCCTGGGCGCGGGATGACAGCTGTCGCTGTGAGGGGAGGGGGCAGCACTCCGAGTGGGATTGCCCATCTGATCCTCCTACGACGCGAGGATAAGGAATGATCCGGCTCTGGCTCACGAGCACGGCCATCGGCACGCTCGCAGCTTGGTACTCGGGCCTCGATCCATTCGCCCCCTACTTGTACGAGTTCATCATCCTCGGCGCGTTGGTGTTCAGCGCTGGCGTTCTCATCCTCGTGGCGGGCATGATTGGTAGCCCCATCCTCATGCTGCTCGTCGTAGGAGCGCTTCCCCTGGCCATGGGCTACAGCGAACGCTTCCTGCAGGGCGAGATCAAACCCAGCGGCGTCTTCCACCGCTAAACAGTCGATGCACCTTTGGACCTGGTGGGCGCCTACATTCCGGATGGTCGGGGGGTCGGCATAGTTGCGCCCTATTCCCCTGCGACGCGTTGGCTTGTCGGAGCGGCGGGGCATAATGCGCAAAAGTCTGATCGCGATCCTCATCTTCGCTTGCGCCGCGTCAGGGTGCGTCTCACGAACCGGGACCGGTGTGGGCTCAAGCCGCACAACTGCGTTTAATCTTGATCCTGATCGCTCGCGGTCTTGTAACGGCGGCCCGGTCTATCAGCCCTGCTAAATTTCATTAGGCGCCTTTGGCCGTGCGATCCACTTTAGTGCGGCATCAAACTCGGCCTCATCCGCGCTGGCACCAGCCGCCCGTGCTGATCGGCCCCCACGAGGTGGTCCAAGGGTAAAGTTAGTGCACGGTGGGCCGCTCCGCCACGGGTAGCTTGGCCGGCGGAGCTGGTCTGGCGAGCGCAGCCGGCCAAGCGGAGAAGGCTGGCATGAA
>NZ_VRUT01000182.1:0-8359 GCF_008039465.1 Methylobacterium sp. WL120
GCCCTCGACGCCCTGCGCAAGCGCCAGGCCGACGCGCAGGGCGAGCTCGCCGCCCTCACCGAGACCCTGGCCAGCCGCAATACGGAGGCCGCGGCCCTCGACGGGCGGCTGGCCACGGCCCGGCAGGACCTCGCCACCGCCCAGGCGAAGCTCGCCGAGACCCGCCAGCAACTCGCCAGCCCGCCCGCCGCAGCACCGAACAAGCCCGGGAACGCGCCGCAGCCTGCGCGTTGACGACAGCCGGCTTCCGCAACCAACCGTGAGATCGACATGAACCGACGATTCACCACACGCGCAGGGCTCGCCCTCGCCTCCGCCCTGACCTTGCCCCTTGCTCTCCTGCAGCCGTCGGCGGCGCAGGAAGGGCCCGAGATGGAGGCCATGAAGGCGAATTGCGGCGGCGACTACCTCCGCCTCTGTGCCGGCATGAAGCCCGGAGGCCCCGAGGTGAAGGCCTGCTTCAAGCGCAACCGCCCGAACCTGTCGCCGGCCTGCTCGCAGGCCATCGCCACCTACGAGCGCTCGCGCGGCCGCTCGTCCGACGACGCAGATGAGTAACCCTGTGACGTGTTGAACCAGGGGCGCGGCCGGAACGGGGGCGAGGGCGGGGCTGTTTCAGGCCCGCTCGGCCCTTCGTATCCTCGTGCGGCCCGGCCGAGCCCCGCACCGCTTTCGGCCTACGGCCGCGATGGCGTCACGCCCCCACCGAGGGAGACGGGTGCCGACCGGGCGCTTCGCCCATCGGCTTCGGCGACTGGAAGCAACGAGCCGTGCGCAGGGAGCCATTCAAGCGCCCCACCTCGGCTATCCTTCAACGTCCGCCCTATATCTAAAATAAAAATTGCAAAATAGATCCTTTCATCTTGAACATGTTCCCAAATTCGGCGTTGACGACCGGCTCTACAAAAGGATATCCATGTCTCGCTTGAAGATGCTTTGCGGCGTCGCAGCCCTGTCCACCCTCGGCTTCCTCAACACGGCCGCCTACGCCCAGGATGGCGGCCCCTGCTCGGACGACATCGCCAAGCTCAAGCGCGAGCTCGGAACGCAGGTCGGCATGGGCGCGCCCGTCTCGCAGCCCGATACCGGCCAGCGCAAGGGACCGAACGAGGAAGCGGCCGACCAGACGGCGAGCACCACCGGAACCATGGCCAAGCCGGTCGGGAACGCCGACACGGACCGCGCCCAACAGGACGGCGCCGCCCGTGCGACCGGCGGATCGCCGGGCACGGTCGGCGGCGTCGCGGGCCCCGTCGCCGCCGCGACCGGGACCGGCCAGGCCAACTCCGTCGTCAACGGGCAGATCGCGACCTCGCCGGCCGACGTGCGGGCGCAGTCCGAGAACAAGCCGACCGCCGCCGTCGAGGCCGCGAAGGGCGGCGAGCCGTCGGCCCAGGCAAGCCTCTCGGCCGAGGACAAGGTCTCCCAGGCCAAGACGGCGCTGCAGCGCGCCACCGACCTCAACGCCAAGGGCGACCAGTCCTGCCGCGACGCGGTCCAGCAGGCCCGCTCGCTGATGCCGCAGCAGGGTCGCTGAGCCACCCCAAAAACCGTCGCAGGGCGTGTCCTCGACGCAGGACACGCCCTGCATCTTGCCGCTCGGGCGCCCGACCGTTCGACGGCTCCGTCACGTCAGCCTGAGCGGACGCGAACGCCGCGGCGCTAAAACATCGCCGGTCAGGCCTCGACCTCCGCCTTCGGAAAGCCGAGGCCGCGGACGAAGCCGTTCCAGTCGGCGTTCCGCAACGCGCCGCCGGTCGCCTGGGCGTGACCGTTGCCGTAGCGTCCGTCGGCGTTGGCCGGGCGGTGCTCGGCCAGGAAGGCGATGAGGTCGCGCCCGCTCGCCGAGCGCGCGGCGAAGTGGACCCAGCCGGGCCGATAGCCGACGTTGGCGGCGATCACGACCTTGTCCTTCAACCGGCCGCGCCATTGCTGCGCGATCAGCGGATGGATCTGGCAGGGCGAGTCCAGCACGATCAGCGCGACGTCGCCGCCGATCGCGGGCGGCACGCGCTTGGCCACCTCCATGGCGGCGCGGACCTCCGCCTTGGCCGCATGAAGAGCCGACGCGTCCGCGTCCTCGCCCTTGGTGATGCGCTTCGGGCCGTCCGATCCGAGGAGGAGCCGCAGCGCGGGGCTGGCGTCGGCGGCGGCCGTGCGGCGCGGGGCGTTGACGAGCGCCGTGGCGTCGCGAAGGGCGGTCTTGCCCCAGCGCGCCTGGGCCTCCGCCATCTCCGGAAAATCCAGCCCTTCGGCCATGTCGCCGATCAGGCCGACCGCGGCCAGCCACAGGAGGTCGGCCTGGTCGCCCAGGGCGCCGGCGGCCCACCAGGCGAGGAGGGCGGTGGTCGGCTCCGGATCGAGGCCGTTCCCGCTGATGGTGACGGCGCCCTCCGGTTCGCCGGTCGGGACGTGGTGGTCGATCACCAGCGTCGGGCGGCCCGGCAGCACGGGATCGGGCCGAGTGCCGAGGTCGGCGACGATCAGGCCGCCGGGCGCACGGGTGGCGATGCGGGCGGCGACCTCGGGGTCCCAGGGCGACTCGGCCTTGGCGACGACGAAGGCGTCGGCCTCGCGCCCGGCCTGCCGCAGGGCCCGGATCAGGATAGCGGCCGCGCTCAGGCCGTCGGCGTCGAAGTGGCTGACCACCAGCACCGGCGCGTCCGGCTCGAACGCGGCGAGGGCGGCCGCCATGGCGTCGCGTGCCGCCGCGCGGACGTCGTCGCGTCCCGACAGGCGTCCGAGGCCGGCCGTGCCCACCGTGTTCGTCATCAGTCGCTCGACTCCGCTCGCGCACCCGGCCTGCCCGCGCGCGAAGCGAGCGAGGCTTCCCCCGATCCTGCCAACGTCCGAGCCCACGATCCGACGACGGCGCGGCGCGGAAAAACCCATCCGCGGGCGGCAGCGAGGCGCGGATCGAACCCGGCTTGGCGGGGCGCTTCCGCCGCAGGATGCGCCCGGAACGCCGGAATTCGCGTCACGTTGGCCAGCGATGTCCGGAGCGACGGCGGCATGACGGCACCCTGGGTGGTCCGATCCGTGCCCGCCGGCCCTCGCCTCGGAGCAAGCGCTGCGACGACCTGTGGCGTCGAACCGACGGAGGCTGAGCCATGGACGACCCGACGCCCGTCGCCGTCGAGGCGCGCGACGACGCCCACGGGCGCTACCGCTGGCACCTGACGGACGCGGGCGGCGTGTCCGTCCGGGTCTCGCCGGAGACCTACGCGACGGATGAGGACGCGATCGAGGCCGGTCAGGCGGCGCTGGATGCGTTCGGAGCCGCAGCCCGATCCTGAGGCGTCGCCGAAGGGGACGGCCCCGCGGCGTCCTCGTCGTCGGGCGTGTGGTAGGGCATCGCCTCGGTCCGGCCCCGCAACGGGGCCCGGCCGACCTCGTGCCACCGGCCGGCATCCGAGCCCGCCGCCTGCCGCGCCGCGTCCGAGACCAGGATCGACACGCCATGCGCCTTGGTCGCCTGCTCCAGGCGGGCGGCGACGTTCACCGTGTCGCCGAGCACGGTGAATTCCAGGCGCATGTCCTCGCCGATGATGCCGCAGAACAGGTCGCCGTAGTGGATGCCGACGCCGATCCGCACCGGGGCGTGGCCGTCGTCCTTGAGGTTCCACCGGGCGATGATGGCGACGAGGTCCTTGGCGAAGGCGAGCGCCCGCGCGGCGTCGTCCGCCCGCGGCTCGGGCAGGCCGAACACGACCAGCGCCCCGTCGCCGATGAACTTGTCGACCACGCCGCCGCGAAGGCGGGCGATGCGCATCACACGGCGCCGGAACGCGGTGAGGAAGACCGAGAGTTCGTGCGGGTCGAGGTTCTCGGCCAGGGTGGTCGAGCCGCGCATGTCGACGAAGGCCACGGCGGCGTTCTGCCGGCGGCCGACCCGGAGGCTGTCGTCGGCGTCCGCGAGCCGCCCGGACAGCTCCTCGGGGAGGAACCGCGCCAGGCTCGCGCGGCGGCCGGCCTCCCGCAAGGCCGCGGTCGCGAGCACGGCGAGGAGCACGACGACCGCCGCGACGGTTGCCCAGACGGCGAGGGCGACGCGCGACACCGCCTCCTGCCGCGCGTCGAGCAGGGCCGCCTCGCGCGCCTCCATCTCGCGGACCAGGGTGCGGATCGCGTCCATCGTGCGCTTGCCCTGCCCCTCGGCGACGAGCCGTGCGCTTCCCGCCGCGTCGCCCGCCCGGCGCAGGGCGACGCCCTGGTCGAGCTCGCCCGCGAAACGATGCGCCAGCGCCCGCAGGCGAACGAGTTGCGCGAGCTGCTCCGGGTTGTCGGCGACGCGCTCGCGCAGGCGGTCGAGGTTGCGCTCGAAGGCCTCCCGGCTGGCGAGGAACGGCCCGAGGAACGCCTCGTCGCCGCTGATGATGAAGCCGCGCTGGCCGGTCTCGGCATCCTGCAACGCGGACAGGACCCGCGCGAGGCGGCCGTCGACCTCGACCGTATGGCGGACGGCGTCGCTCCCGTGCTGCTGGTAGACGACGCCCGCGACCGCGACGGCGATCATCACGACGAGGGCGGCAAAGCCCGCGCTCATCCAGGTGACGGTCCGCGACCGGACCAGGGTGAGGCGGAGCATCGTGCGCCCGAACCCCCGCAGGCCGCCCCAGCCCCGTTCCGCGGTCGCCGTCGGCGAGACCTGCGAGGACGGGGCGTCGCGCCAGGTCCGGGCGGGTTCAGGCGCGGTCGGCCCATCGCGCGACGCCGAAGAGCCGCCCGGATCGCCGCCCGGATCGCCGTCGGCGTTCCGGGTCCTCGGGCGATCGCTCGCAAGGGCGGCCGCAAACCCGGCCCGGTCCGTCCCGCGGCGCAAGCCGCGCGACGGCGGGCGTCGGCGCAGGCGAAAGGCGGTCATGCCTCGCCGCCGGCCAGATGCAGCCTCGGCTTGAACGGCGGCTTGCTGTCCGGCCCGTGCCCGGCCGTAGCCGCGTTGCGGCAATCGGCGACGGTGGCCTTGGCCGTCTCGATGGCGATGCCCACGGCGGCCATGGTCCGCATCTCCGGCGCGCGCGCCCGGGCATAGCGGACGACCTCGGTCGCGAGCCGGTCGATCTCGACGTTCAGCGCCGCGATGGCGGCCGGGTCGCGCAGGGTGCGCGCCTCGTCGATGATCGCCAGCAGGCGGTCGGTGACCTCGTCGATCCGTTCGCGGCGCAGGCCGGCCAGCCGCTGCCGCAGCCACGCCATCGCCGAGACCAGGCCGCCGGCGAGCGCCGCCAGCAGGTAGAGGGTGTCGCCGTAGCGGTCGACGAAGCTGTGCTGCTCGCGCTCGTAGTAGTCGATGGCGCCGGGGTGGATCGGAATCCGCGCGCTCGTGGCCGCCACCGTCGTCTCATAGGCCGGCGCCAGCACGTACTCGGCCGCGTCGCTCGTCTTGGCCGCGGCGGTGCGCAACTCGAACAGGTTCTGGGTCACGTCGGCCGCGACCACCCGGCCGAGCGAGGCGCGGGCCATCAGCCGATAGGAGGCGCCGACCGTCTTGACGTCGTCGTCGGGAAGCTTGGGCGCCCCGCCGAACAACCCGCCCGGGACCGTGACGGCCTGCAGGCGCGGGAAGCGCTCGATGATCGCCGCGTCGTCCGGCACGCCGACGAAGTTGACCTTGCCGCCCTTGCTGACGGCCTTGACCGCCTCGACGAGGGCCAGGGCCTTCGGTGCCGACGGGGCGATGATGCTCACGAAGGCGTCGACCGTCCGCGCCCGGATCGCCGGGCCGGCCTGCGCACCTTCGACCGGCACGAGCAGGACGGATTGCGCCGGCACCTTCGCGCCGACGGGCCCCGTCTCAAGGGTCAGGCCGTAATAGCCGAGGATGCTCTTCAGCAGCGAGAGGTCGGCGTCCTTGTGCGCGGCGATGCCGAGCCGCCGGCCGCCGAGCTTGGGAAACGCGTCGATCCCGGCGGTCTCCGGCGAGACGATGATCATCGCCTGGTCGCGCAGGATCGCCAGCGTCAGGCCGTTGGTCGGCAGGTCGACGTCGGGCCGCACCACCGCGAGGTCGGCGCGCCCGTCCTGGAGCGCCGCGGCGCTCTCGCGCACGTCGTCGAAGGGCAGGATCTTGAACCGGACGGCCTTGCCGCCGGCGTCGAGGGCGTCGGCGTAGGCCCTGATCAGGCCGGGCTCGGTCCCGTCGCGTGGGGCCACCGCGATGACGAGCGTCGTCGCCTGGGCCAGGTAGACGGCAACAGCTCCGGCCGCGACGAGGCCCGCGATGGCGACGGCGGCAAGCGTGCCGCGCGTGAACAGCCAGGGCGGGATCGTCGGCATCGGGGCGATGGGTCCATGAGCTGGACGACCGCGTCCGCGACCGCCTCAACACGCGGCGTGCGGCATCGGCTCCGTCCAGTCGCCTGCCGACGGCACGGATCGAGAGAACGTGATGGATCTCGCGCCGGTCAGCCGACCGTCGAGGACGCCGCTTCCGGCGAGGGCACCTCGGCGCCCGAGGCGCCACAGCCGAGGACGACGGCCTTCCGGAAGGCCGCGCGCTGCTCGGGCGCCGGCATCGCAAGTTAGCCGTCGATGGCGGCGCGGACGCGGGCGGCGGCGGCCTCCGCGTCGGCCCAATCCTCGGGCGTCGCGCCGGCCGCGCCGTCGGTCACGCCACGCCCAGGATCTGGGAGAGACGTTCGCGCGCCCGGCTCACCCGGCTCTTCACCGTGCCCGGCTGGCACCCGAGGACGAGGGCCGCCTCCTCGTAAGGCAGGCCCTCGATCACCACGAGGAGCAGGGTCTCGCGCTGTTCGGCGGGAAGTGCGTCCAGCGCGACCTGCAGCTCGATCAGCCCGATCCGGTGCTCCTGCTCGGCCGGCGCGCTCAAGCCCGCGGCGAAGATGCCGTCGACGTCCGGAACCTCGCGCCGGTAGCGCTTGCCCTGGTTGATGTGCGCGTTGCGCAGGATCGTGAACAGCCAGGCGACGAGGTTGGTGCCGGCCTGGAAGCGGGACCGGTTCTCCCAGGCCTTCAACAGGGTCGCCTGCACCAGGTCGTCGGCTTCCGCCGCGCTGCGGGTGCGCATCATCGCGAAGCGGCGCAGCCGCGGCACCGCCTGGATCAGGCTGTCGCTGAAGGCCTTCGTCACCTGCCGTTCCGCCTGGGCGTCCAGCAGCGCGGCCCGCAAGCGAAGCAGGACCTGCCCGAGGCGCGTGTCGGGGTCGGCCTCGGCGACCGTCGGGAAGAGTTCATCCAGGCGCCTGCCGATCATATCGCGGACATGACGGGGCAATCCCTCGCTCGCGGAGAGTTCTTCAGGCTCTGTACTTAAGTCCATAGGGATCGTGCGTCCTGTGTTCGTAGAGGAGATGGTGTTGACCAGGCTCTCTACGGTCCGGCTCGTGTCCTCGGTTCTGGATGATCGATCACGTTCACGTCAATGGTGCGACTATACCAGTTTCCACCCAAACCCACCACGGAACCCGATCATCGCGACGTTGTTACGGGCCTTGCTCCGAGCCGCGGCGACACCGCCGCCCCGGGGCGGATCGCGCGCTCCCGACAGCCGGGACCGCAGGCGCCGAGGCTGGCGCCGCAGGGGGGATTCCGGCATGTCGATCGGTCTGCGTGACGCTCTCGTCCGGTGGTTCCTGGGCTTGCTCGTCGGCGTCGGCGTCGTCGCGACCCTGCTCGGCAAGCGCCGCCGGACGCCGGACGCGGCGCCCGACATCGCCCCCGCGACGCCGGCTGCGGTGCGTGGACGCGGCCTCGCCGTCGCGCTCCTCGCCCTGCTCTTCGGGATCGGGCTGATCCTCGCGTTCTACGGGCGCGACGGGATCCAGCGGCCCTTCCTGCCGGTGGCCTCGACGGCCGACGGTTCGGCCGCGCCCGCCCTGGCCAGCCGCGGCGACGCCCGCATGCCGGAGGCCGGAACGCCCGCTTCGGGCGGGTCGGCAGCGAAGGCCGGGGCCGGCCAGGGCGCCGAGGCCGGACGAGCAGCCGGCGCCCGCGGCGAGAATACCCCGCCCGCCGCGGAGCCGGTCGCGCCGACCTTCGAGACCCTCCGCATCGAACCGAACGGGGAGGCCGTCGTGGCGGAGCGATCGACGCCGAACGGCACCGTGACGCTGCTGGTTGACGGCAAGCCGACGGCGCAGGCGCTCGCCGACGCCGGAGGCCGGTTCGCGATCGTGCCGCCCGCCCTCCCGGCCGGCAACAGCGAGCTCGGGCTGGCCGTCACCGACGCCCAGGGCCGGATCCGCCGGTCCCAGGAAAGCGTCGCGGTGGCGGTCTCGCCCACGCGGGACGCGAAGCCGCTCGTGGCCTTGAGCGCGCCGGACGCGCCGACCCGGGTGCTGTCGCAACCGGACCCGGCCGCGACCGCGCGCGCCACCGGGCGAACGGATGCGGCCACCGC
>NZ_VRUT01000183.1:0-8315 GCF_008039465.1 Methylobacterium sp. WL120
GCCCTGCGCCCGCTCGATCCGGCCTCGCCCGCGTCGGCGGCGTGGCGCGCGCTCGGCGCGGGCGCCTGCGTCCCCAACCCGTTCTACGAGGCCGACTACGCGCTGCCGGCGGCGCGGGCCTTCGGCGACGGGGTACGGCTGCTCGTCGTCGCCGACCGGCCGCCGGAGGAGCCCGGCGCGCGCTGGCTCGCCCTATGGCCGTTCCGGAGCTCGCGCACCCGCTGGGGCGTGCCGTTGCCGGTGCTGGTCGGCTGGACCCACGGTTTCTGCCCGCTCGGCGTGCCGCTCCTCGACGGCACCGAGCCCGCGCGTGCGCTCCAAGCGCTGTGCGACGCGCCGCGCGCGCTCGGGCTGTCGCCGCGGCTCCTGCTGTTGAACGCCCCCGCGGACGGCCCCTTCGCCGAGTTGCTGGCGGCCCGGACGAACCGGCGCGACGCCGCCTACTGGGCGCATGCCCGCGGCGCCCTCGACCTCGCCGGCCTGGAGCCGGCGAGGCGCGCAGGCTACCTCGACCACGTCAGCGGCAAGGGCCGGCGCAAGCTGCGCCTGGGGCGCGAGCGCCTGGAGGCCGGCGGCGCCGTCGCGTTCGAGACCGTCGCCGATCCGGCCGCCCTCGCCGCCGCGCTGGACGACTACGTCGCCCTCGAGACCGCGGGCTGGAAGGGCCGTGCGGGGACGGCGCTCGGCCAGCGCCCGGCGGAGGCCGCGTTCATGCGCGGGATGGTCGCCGGGTTCGGCGCGCAGGGGCGAATCCGGATCGTGCGCCTGCGGCGGAACGGGCGCACGCTCGCCGCCGCGATCCTGCCGCGCAGCGGCACGGAGGCGTTCGTGCTGAAGGTCTCCTACGACGAGGCGGAGGCCGCGGGCGCCCCGGGCGTCCAGCTCGTCCACCGCCTGACCGAGGCCGCGCTTCGCGACGGCGCGATCGACCGGATCGATTCCTGCGCCGCCCCCGACTACCGCCTGGCCGAGATGTTCTGGACCGGGCGGCGCGCCATCGCGCACCGGCTCGTGGAGGCTTCGCCCGACCGGTTCTTCCCGCTCGCCGCGGCCCTGGAGCACGCTCGCGAGCGTTATGCCGGGTGGCGGATGCGCCGACGGGTCCGATAGGGCGTTGCGGAGGCGGCGCATTGCCTCCAGGGTCCTGCAGGCCAGCCGGCCACGCCCGAAGAACGGCCAGCGGCAGACCGATCGCCCGGGAGGATCACATTTCCAACGCCCCCGCCGTCTCGTCCGGACAGCCGGACCGCCACGCCCCGAAGCCGCCGGAGCTGATGTCGCCCTGGCGCACGGACGCGCGCGTCGCGCTCCAGGCCGAGGCCCGCACCTTCGCCCGCGAGGTGGTGATGCCGCTGGCCGACGAACTCGACCCGCAGAAGGCCGAGATGCCGCGCTCGCTGATCGACGCCATGGCGAAGAAGGGCTGGTTCGGCCTGACGATCCCGGCCGAGCACGGCGGGATGGGGCTCGGCGTGTTCGAGTACTGCCTCGTCTCCGAGGAGCTCGCGCGGGCGTGGCTCTCGGTCGGCAGCATCCTGGCGCGGGGGCAGGGGCTCGGCACGCAGGTGCTCGACGACGGGCGGCGCGCCGACCTCCTGGCGCGGTCGGCGCGGGGGCAATGGATCGGCAGCATCGCGCTGTCCGAGCCGGCCGCCGGCTCGGACCTCGCCGGCGTGCAGACGCGAGCGGTGCGCGAAGGCGACCACTGGGTCCTGACCGGCACCAAGCGCTGGGCGGGCTTCGCGCGCGCGGCCGACTTCATCGAGGTGCTGGCCCGGACCCGCGATCCCGAGCCCGGCGAATCGCGTTCGGCGGGGCTGGAGCCGTTCCTCGTGGTCAAGCCGCCGGGGGAATTCCCCGAGGGCATGACCGGCCAGGTCATCGACAAGATCGGCTATCACGGCTTCCTGACGTTCCAGCTCGAACTCGACGGCGTGCGCGTGCCCGAGAGCGACCGGCTCACGGGGCTCTACGGCGACGGCGGGGCGGATGCGGATTCCGGCGGCTTCGCCTCGGTGCAGCGCGGCCTCAACATCGCCCGCGTCCACACCGCGGCCCGCGCCGTCGGCGTCGCGCGCGCGGCGGTCGAGGACACCCAGGCCTACCTGCAGGAGCGCGAGCAGTTCGGCCACCCGATCGGCGACTTCCAGGCGCTGCGCTTCGCGCTTGCCGACATGGCCGCCGAGGTGGCGCAGGCGCGCGCCTTCTGGTGCCAGGTCGCCCACCTCCTCGACCAGGGCGACGCGGCCGAGAGCGAATCCGCGATGGTGAAGCTGCTCGCCACCGAGATGGCGGTGCGCGTCACCAACCAGGCGATGCAGCTCCACGGCGGAAACGGCTACACCACCGAGCGCCGCGTCGAGCGGTATTGGCGCGACGCGCGGCTGACGACGATCTTCGAGGGCACCAGCGAGATCCAGCGCCGCATCATCAGCGACCGGATGCTGCCCAAGGCCTGATTCCCGCCCGGCCGACGCCCGCACGACACAGTCCATTCGAGGCACGATGACCGACGCCAAGGCCGAACACCGGACGCTCGCGCACGCCGCCGGCGAGCTGCCCTCTGTGCACGTGGACGACTACAACATCGAGCTCGCCAACGACGACGGCTTCATCGGCGACCGCGTCTCCAAGGGCGCCTTCCGGGACCTCGTCGAGGACTGGCGCGAGAAGCTGCGGCAAGTCGGCGACGACCCGCTCGGCGACGTGCCGAGCCGCGACGTCGGCAAGAAGCGCCTCGACCGGCTGATGCTGTCGGACGACCCGCTCGCCTCCGGCGTCGTCCTCGGCGCGGTCGAGGATTTCGCGCAGGAGCTGGCCACTGTCGTGCGGCGGTTCCTCCGGCAGAAGGCGTGGCGCGACACCCGCGCGATCGTGGTCGGCGGCGGCTTCAGCGACAGCCAGGCCGGGCGCTTCGCCATCGGCCGCGCCGCGGCGATCCTGCGCGCGGGCGGCGTCGACATCACCTTGCGGCCGATCCGCAACCACCCGGACGAGGCCGGCCTGATCGGCGCGGCGCACCTCGCCCCGTCGTGGATGTTCTCCGGCTACGACAGCCTGCTCGCCGTCGACATCGGCGGCAGCAACATCCGCGCCGGGGTGCTCGTCACCAACAGCCGCAAGGCGCCCGACCTGTCGCGGGCGGCGGTCTGGCGCTCGCAGCTGTGGCGCCACCGGGACGAGGCCCCCCAGCCGAGCCGCGACGAGGCGGTGGCCAAGCTCGTGCGGATGCTGCGCGGCCTGATCGAGCGCGCCGGGCGGGCGCGGCTCAAGCTCGCCCCCTTCGTCGGCGTCGGCTGTCCCGGGCTGATCGAGGCGGACGGCACCATCACCCGCGGCGGCCAGAACCTGCCGGGCAACTGGGAAAGCAGCCGCTTCCACCTACCGAGCGAGATCGCGGCGGCGATCCCCGAGATCGGCGGCCACGAGACCACGGTGGTGATGCACAACGATGCGGTGGTGCAAGGGCTCAGCGAAGTTCCGAACATGACCGAGCTGGACCACTGGGGGGTGCTCACCGTCGGCACCGGCCTGGGAAACGCCCGCTTCTCCAACCGCTTGCGGGACGACGCTCACGGCTGAGTGCGGCGGCCCGACGCCTCAGTGCTGGGTAGCGGGCGCCCGCTCGCCGGCGCGGGCGCGGGCCAGCGTCCGCCCGAGGCGCTGGGCCATCTGCTCGCGCAGGGCCTCGGCGACCTCGATGTCGACGAGCCGCCAGGTCCAGCCGCGCAGGCGCAGGCGCAGGCGGAGCTGGTCCTCCCGCGGCGCGTCGGGCGGGATCGCGATCACCGCCGTGCGGAAGCCGCGCATCTCCGAGGCGATCCAGAACGGGAACACCCGCGCGATACGGTCGAGCCGGAGGCCCGCCGGCTTCACGCCGTCCGGTCGCTGGATGTCGAGGCTCTGCGGCCAGCCGTCGTCGAGCAGGTCGAGCACGGTCTCGGCGGTCACCATCGATTCGGCGAGGGCCATCGCCACGCCGACCGCCGCCTCGTTCAGGCGCTGACGGTCCTTGGCCTCGAGACCCGGATCGGTGTCCGAGGCAGCGCGCAACGCCGCGGTGGTCTGGCGGACCAGCGACAGGCGCAGCGTGCGGAAGTTGACGTGGCTCTGGACGTAGCCGACGTCGTGCGCCTTCACCGCCTGGGCGAGGTCGTAGAGCGTCCAGAGCGGCGTCAGGGTGAAGGCGAACCAGCCGAGCACCGCGACGAGGGGAATCGCCCACCAGCGCATCGCGCGGCCTATCGCACCGCCGCCGCGCTCACGCGCCGGCCGACCAGGTGCTCAAGGGGGCGAACGCCGCGACCACGCCTTCGTAGACCGGGCGCTTGAACGGCACGATCAGCCCCGGAAGCTCGGGGAAGGGAACCCAGCGCCACGCGTCGAACTCGGCCTTGTGGGCGCCCCCGCCGGGATGCTCGACGTCGATCACGCCGTCGTCGCCGAGGAACGCGAAGGCGAACCAGCGCTGCGTCTGCCCACGGTAGCGGCCACGCCACGCCTGCTTCCGCACCTCGGGCGGCAGGTCGTAGGACAGCCAGTCCGGCGCCTCGGCGAGCAGGCGGACCGAGGCCGCGTCGACGTTGGTCTCCTCGTGAAGCTCGCGCAGGGCCGCGGCCTGGGGCGCCTCGCCGTCGTCGATCCCGCCCTGGGGCATCTGCCAGGCGAGGTTGCCCGACACGTGCTCGGGGCCGGCCTCCGGCTTGCGGCGGCCGACGAAGACGAGACCGGCCCGGTTGATCAGGGCGACCCCGACGCAGGGGCGATAGGGCAGGTCTTCGGCGGAATCGCGGGTTGGGCTGTCGGTCTTCATCGGCGGCGACCATAGGGAGGGCCAACCGGCGCGGCAACGTCGAGACACATGTTATCGGCGCCGCCGGGATCAGTCCGCCTTCGTCACCCGCATCGCCTTGGCGCCGCGGAGCGCCACACTCGCCGGCACGAGGCGGATGCCGCGGCCCTCGAGTTCGCGGCTCCAGCGGGCGATCCGCTCGATCGTCATCGGCTGGGCGCTGCCCGAGGCGAGGGCGAAGCCGTTGGTGCGGGCCTGCGCCTCGAGCCGGGCCAGCTCCCGGTCGATCGCCTCCGGCCGCGGCACGGCGTCGAGGACGACCTCGGCGCGGGCCGCCGGCACCTTGGCCTTGTCGAGGAGGTCGCGGCCGACGCCGCGGGCGTTGGTGCCGTCGTCGAGGAAGCCGAGGCCGCGGGCGGCGATGTCGCGCAGCACCGGCTCGAACGCGGCCGCATCCGCCATGAACTTGGCGCCCATGAAGTTCGTCACGCCGACATAGCCCGAGAACCGGCTCATCGCCCAGGCCAGGCGGTCGGCGTTCTCGGGGGGCTTGGCGGAGGTGAGCAGCCCCTGCGGGCCGGGGTCGCTGTCGGGGAAGTCGAACGGCTCCATCGGCGCCTGGAGCAGGATCTCGTGGCCGAAGGCGCGGGCGCGCGCGGCGCTGCGCTCGGCGTCGTTGCCGTAGGGCGAGAAGGCGAGGCTGACGGCCGGGGGCAGCTTGACGATCGCGCTCGCGGTGGCCGCCTGGCCGACGCCGAGGCCGGTGAGCACGATCGCGATGCGCGGACCGGTGCCGGGCTCCTCGGGCCGGGCGTAGACGTCGAGGGGGCGGATGCGGCCTTCGCCGAGCTTCGGCAGGGTGCCGTGGCGCCCGCGCTCGGTCAGGCGCGGATCGGGGGCGGGGGCGAGCTTGGGTGCGTCGGCCTGCGGCACGCGGATCACCACCGCCTCGGCGGGTGCGGCCGAGCCGCCGGCCCGCACGACGGTGACGCCGGAGGCCGACTCGACCTCGACGGCGCTGCTCTGAAGCTTGGGTGCCGGAGCCGGCTCGTTCGCCGCCACCGCGTCCGGCGACGCGGGCCGCCCTGCGACGGGCACGACGTCGCGAACGGTGATGGCGAGCTGGACCCGCGGCTCGCCGGCCTTCGGGTCGCCCAGCAGCAGCACGAGGCCGAGGAGGGTGAGCACGCCGCCGCCGACGCCTGCCGCGACCGCCCGCGGCGACCGGGCGAGGGTCTGCAGCCGGGCGCGCAGGCGCGCCAACCCGGCCCTGGGGCCGGGGGCTGGGACGTCGACCCCGAGGGGGCGCGTCAGGATATCGTCGGACGAGTCGCTCACCGGCCCTCGAGACAAGCGGCGCCGTGGAAGAATCGCCTGACGCGACGATGCGGTGCCCCGGCTCCATTGCCGGCCGCCATGGTTAATTTTTCGTGAGAGCGGATTCCGATCCTCGGCCCGGGGGCATCCGTCCACGAAAAACCCCCGCCCGGCTCGTGCCGGACGGGGGCTTGATGTTCCAACCGATCCAGGAGGATCAGTTCGGCATCGTCGGCTTCTGGGTGTTGGTGGCACCCTTCTGGATGCCGTGGAGGAAGTCGACGGCGGCGGTGATCTGCTTGTCCTTGGCCGGGTCGGACGGCATGTAGGCCGACGAACCGCCGCGCTCCTCGACGTCCTTCTGCTTGAGGTGGCCCTTCAGGCCGGCTTCGCCCTTGGTCTCGTCCTTGCCCTTGAGCTCGTCGGGCACGTCCTGCACCACCTCGACATCGGGCTCGATGCCCTTGGCCTGGATCGAGCGGCCCGACGGCGTGTAGTAGCGCGCCGTGGTGAGGCGCAGGGCGCCCGAGCCGCCGAGCGGGATGATCGACTGCACCGAGCCCTTGCCGAAGGAGCGCGTGCCCATGATGGTCGCGCGCTTGTGATCCTGCAGGGCGCCGGCGACGATCTCGGAGGCCGAGGCCGCGCCGCCGTTGACGAGCACCACCACCGGCTTACCCTTGGTGATGTCGCCGGCCTTGGCCGAGAAGCGCTGGGTCTCGTCCGGGTTGCGGCCGCGGGTCGAGACGATCTCGCCGCGGTCGAGGAAGGCGTCGGAGACCATCACCGCCTGGTCGAGCAGGCCGCCGGGGTTGTTGCGCAGGTCGATCACGTAGCCCTTGATCTTGTCCTGCCCGATCTCGCCCGAGAGCTTGTCCACCGCGGCCTTGAGGCCGTCGTAGGTCTGCTCGTTGAACTGGGTCAGGCGGATGTAGCCGATGTCCGTGCCCTCGACGCGCGAGCGCACCGGCTTGATCTTGATCACGTCGCGATTGAGCGTGACCTCGATCGGGTCCTTCGACTCCTTGCGGGTGATCTTGAGCTTCACCGGCGAGTTCACCGGGCCGCGCATCTTGTCGACCGCCTGGTTGAGGGTCAGGCCCTGCACCTGGTCGTCGTCGATCTGGGTGATGACGTCGTTCGAGAGCAGACCTGCCTTGGAGGCCGGGGTGTCGTCGATCGGGGTCACGACCTTGATCAGGCCGTCCTCCATCGTGACCTCGATGCCGAGGCCGCCGAACTCGCCGCGGGTCGTGGTCTGCATGTCGCGGAACGCCTTGGCGTCCATGTAGCTCGAATGTGGGTCGAGCGAGGTCAGCATGCCGTTGACGGCCGCCTCGATCATCTTCGCCTCGTCCGGCTTCTCGACGTAGTCGGTGCGGACCTTCTCGAACACGTCGCCGAAGAGGCTGAGCTGGCGGTAGGTCTCGGCGGAGGCCGCCACGGCGCGCGGACCCGACAGGAAGTCGGTCTGCGTCGCGACCATCGACGTGCCTGCTCCCAGGAACGCGCCGAGCATGATGAGGGACGTCTTGCGCATTATCCGCGAACCTTCTCGCTGGGGCTTTTGGCCCACCAAGGCTCCGGATCGATGGAGCCGCCGTCCTTCTTGAATTCCACGTACAGGATCGGATCGCTGCCGTCGCCGCTCATCACCGGCTGGACCGCACTTCCCTCGCCCATGTTACCGACCGGCTCGCCCGCGAGGACGAACTGACCGACCTCGACAGAGATCTGATCCATGCCGGCTAGGAGAAGATAGTAGCCATCGCCGGCGTTGATGATCAAGAGTCGTCCATACGACCGGAACGGCCCCGCGAACTGCACCCACCCGTCTGCGGGAGAGGACACCACGGCCTTCGCGCGGGTCGCGAGCGAAATGCCGCGCGTCATCCCGCCGTTGCCGTCGGGCTGGCCGAAGCCGCGCAGCATGCGACCGCTGACCGGGCGCGGGACGTCGCCCCGCGCATCGACGAACTTCACCTTCGGGGCGAGCTTGGCCGGGTCGCGGATGCCGGCGGCGGCGAAGCGGTCCTGCGTCGCCTTGGCCTCCCGCTGCTCGGCAGCCTTGGCCTCGTCGGCGGAGCGCTTGGCGGTGGCGACCTCGCCCTCGACGCGGTCGAGGAGGTCCTTCAAGGTCCGGGACTGGCCGGCGAGGTCGGCCACGCGCGCGCGCTCGGCGGCGAGCCCGGCCTCGGCCTCCGCC
>NZ_VRUT01000184.1:0-8254 GCF_008039465.1 Methylobacterium sp. WL120
GGCGACGGCCGGGCGCGGGCGCTGCGCGCCCCGCCTGCGTCGCGGCGAGGGTCGAGCGACGGCTTGGGGGAGGGCGTCACGGATGGCCTAGCCTCCTGCGGCGAAGGTCTGGCCGAGGCCGCCGGCGAGGTGCTCGACGATCGGCCCGAGCGCCAGGGCCGGGAAGAAGGTCAGGCCGCCGACGATGAGGATCACGCCGACCAGCAGCCCGACGAACAGGCCGCCGTCGGTGGGGAAGGTGCCGGACGAGGCCGGCACGGTCTTCTTGGCGGCGAGCGCGCCGGCGATGGCCAGCGCCGGGACGATCACGAAGAACCGCCCGACCAGCATGCCGGCCGCCAGGGTGGTGTTGTAGAAGGTCGTGTTCGCTGCGAGCCCACCGAAGGCCGAGCCGTTGTTGGCGGCCGCCGACGTGAACGCGTAGAGGATCTCGGAGAAGCCGTGCGGGCCGGCGTTGGCGGGGCCGGCGAGCCCCGCGGCGACCACGGTGGCCAGCGCGGTGCCGCCCAGCATCATCAGCGGCAGGCAGAGGATGGCGAGCATCGCCATCTTCACCTCGCGCGCCTCGATCTTCTTGCCGAGGTATTCCGGCGTGCGCCCGACCATCAGCCCGGCGACGAAGATCGTGACGATGACGAAGACCAGCATGCCGTAGAGCCCGGCGCCGACGCCGCCGACGACGATCTCGCCGAGCTCCATGTTGATCAGCGGGATCATGCCGCCGAGGGCGGTGAACGAGTCGTGCATGGCGTTGACCGCGCCGCAGGAGGCGGCGGTGGTGACGACGGCAAACAGCGCCGAGGCCACGATCCCGAACCGAACCTCCTTGCCCTCCATGTTGCCGCCGGGCAGGCCCAGCGCGTTCAGCACCGGGCTTCCGGCGGATTCGGCGCCGTAGGTGATCGCGATCCCGGCCAGGAACAGCACCGCCATCGCGGCAAGGATCGCCCAGCCCTGGCGCTCGCGGCCGACGCTGCGGCCGAACAGGTTGGTGAGCGCCGCGCCGATCGCGAAGATCGAGACCATCTGCGCGAAGTTCGACAGCGCGGTCGGGTTCTCGAGCGGGTGGGCGGCGTTGGCGTTGAAGAAGCCGCCGCCGTTGGTGCCGAGCATCTTGATCGCGACCTGGCTGGCCACCGGCCCGACCGCGATGGTCTGGGACGCGCCCTCCAGGGTCGTCGTCGCGACGGCGCCGCCAAGGGTCTGCGGGATGCCCTGCCAGACCAGGAACAGCGTGAACACGACGCAGAGCGGCAGCAGCAGGTAGAGGGTGCCGCGGGTGAGGTCGACCCAGAACGAGCCGACGGTCCGCACCGAGGCTCGCGAAAAACCCCGGACGAGGGCGACGGCCAGAGCGATGCCGGTCGCGGCCGACAGGAAGTTCTGATGGGTCAGCCCCAGCATCTGCGACAGGTATGACAGCGTCGTCTCGCCGCCGTAGGACTGCCAGTTGGTGTTGGTGATAAAGCTCGCCGCGGTGTTGAAGGCGAGGTCCGGTGCCACGGCGCCCTGCCCGTCCGGGTTCAGGGGCAGCACCGCCTGGAGCCGCAGCAGGGCGTAGAGCAGCACGAAGCCGGCCGCGTGGAAGACGAGCATCGCCGTGGCGTAGGCGAGCCAGTGCTGCTCGTGGGTCCGGTCGATGCCGGCGAGGCGATAGAGCCCGCGCTCGACCGGTTCGAGCACGGGCGAGAGCAGGGTCCGCTCGCCCGAGAAGACGCGGGCCATGTAGCCGCCGAGGGGGCGCACGAGCGCCAGCACGACCGCGCAGAAGAGCGCGATCTGGATCCAGCCGTTCACGGTCATGGGTCGGTCCTTCAGAACCGCTCGGGGCGGACGAGGGCGTAGGTGAGGTAGGCCAGCAGGCCGACCGTCACGAGGGCGCCGAGGAACAGGTCGAGAGGCAGGGTCGCAGGCATGGCGATCTCCTCAGAGGCGCGCGCACAGGCCGGCATAGCCGGCAGCGATGGCGAAGAAGGCGAGGGCGCCTGCGAGGAAGGCGAGGTCGAGCATGGGAAACGTCCGCAACGACGGGGGGCGGCGACGCCGGCGCGGGCCGACCGGTCCGCTTCGACCGATCCGCCCGGCGTCGTGCGTGCCGTGGTCGTCAGATTGGGCGGACGCGCCGTAGGAATGCGAGAGGCGGCCGGCCCCGATTCCATAAGGATCCCATCAGGATCGGGCCGGCTCTTCGGGCGCGACCGTGCAAACCCGTTCACAGGTCCGCGCACAGCGCGATCCCGAATCGGTCGCCTCGGACTCCTGAATTTCGGTCAGGGAGACGAATACTGAGAACGCGCCGTAGAGACGCAATGTCCGGTGCGGGGCGAAGTCCCGACGAGACGACCGGCCACGATGGCTGCGGCAGCGGGCCGACAACGATTAAAGCTTTGAGAAAGAATGATAATCCGGCTCCGCGACACCCGGCTTCGCAGGTTCGAGCGCCCTCGGCATGCGGCCGTTTCGGCCGATATCGTCACGGTCGAGCATTGCTGCCGTCGCGGAAAGGCCGCGTCGGGCGTCGATGGACCGGGTCGAAGCCTGGGAGCGGGGCGAAGAGCGGTGTTGCCCGAATCAATCGATATACTTTAGGTACGTTTTCCGCAGGCTGCGGGCTTCACGCCATGGCACCGCAGTTTCATTCTCGACCGTTGCCCCCTCGTGCGACATACCGCCCATTCGAAAAGTGCGTGGCTGCGCCGCAAGGACGGGGTACAATCGTACCGTGACTTTAGCGCATCTCAAGATTGTCTTTCGAGAGCGCTTGGTCACTTCTACACGCCCGGGCATCCCGCTCGGCGGCACGAACCCGAGTGAGACGAACACGATGTCGACCGCGGAACAGAAGAAACCCACCGATGCCGACCACACCGTCGGCAGCCGCATCGCGGTTCTTCGGGCCGCCCGCGGGATCAGCCAGACCGCCCTCGGCCAAGCCCTGGGCGTAAGCTTCCAGCAGGTCCAGAAGTACGAGAAGGGCCGCAACCGCGTCGGCGCCGGCCGCCTTCAGACGATCGCCGACCATCTCGGCGTGCCGGTCTCGACCTTCTTCGAGGGCGAATCCGGCGAGTCGCGTTCCGTCGACGAGTCCGCGAGCCTGCCTTTCCTCGGCATCGCCGGCGCAGCGGAGCTGCTGAAAGCCTATTCGGCGATCTCTGACCTGCAGATGCGCCGCGACGTGCTGGCGATGGTGAAGTCCGCCGCCCGGATCGCGCGGGCCGGCACGCCGGACGCCGCCGCCTCCTGACGGCTACTCCGACGGGCGGCGTCTCGGAGCGGTCGCGCGTTCATCGGTCGGTCGCGCGCGACAACGTGATCGGCGCGCGCGCCGCCGCGCCTATCTACCGCCCTGCAACCCGGACCCGGCTTGCCATCAGGGAGGATCCGATGATCCGCGACATCCACAGCGGCCTGGCCGCACTGGCGCTCTCCGCCTTCGCGCTGTCCGCCACCGTCGCCACGGCTTCGGCGGCCGAGGGCCAGACCTACAAGGCTGCGCTGACGGCGGGCTCGGAAGTGCCCGCCACCGAGAGCAAGGGCACCGGCGAGGTCTCGGCGACCTACGATCCCGCCGGCAAGACGCTGACCTGGAAGGGCAGCTACAGCGGTCTGACCGGCCCGGTGACGGCCGCCCACTTCCACGGTCCCGCCGAGGCCGGGGCCAATGCCGGCGTGCTGGTCCCGGTGACCGCCTCCGCCAGCCCGTTCGAGGGCTCGGCCACCCTCGACGACGCCAAGGCGGCCGACCTCGCCGCGGGCAAGATCTACTTCAACCTCCACACCGCGGCGAACCCGAAGGGCGAGATCCGCGGGCAGGTGGTGCGGGCGCCGTAGGCCTTTTCCCCGGCGCGCGCATTCTGTAGGCCGCTCGCCGGGGACGGCTTGCGGAGGCTCGCGCTGTGAAGCAATCGGACGCCATCATCGCCTGGACGCCGGCACGCTGGGCGGAGCTGCGCCCGGACACCGCCGGCCAGGTCGCGGTGCTGCCGGCCCCGGACGCGGAGGGCGCGGCCAAGCGCTTCATGATGCGCGGCGGGGCCGGCTCCTCGGCCCTCCAGGCTCTGACGGGGGAGGCGCGGATCGCACGCCTGTTCATCGACTTCCAAACCTTGGTGGTACGCGACGGCCTCGACCCGCAGGCGGTGCACCGGGCGTTTCTCGCCATCGACGAGTACCGGTTCCGCATCGCCCCCGACACCGAGGGCGCGGAATTCGAGGATCCGCCGGAAGAGGATTGATCGAGCGGTCCTCCGACCCCCGCGCGCGTCACGATCGAGAAAAGACCGACGCGTACCCACGGTTGCCCTAGGTGAGCCTGGATGCGTCACGCGCCACGGAGTCTCCCGCGATGCCTCTCACAGCGCCCCTCACAGCGCCCCTCGTAGCGCCCCTTGCAGCGTCCCCAGTACCCGGCGGCCTGTCCCGCCGCGCGCTGATCGCCGCCGCCGCCCTGATGCCCCTGACCCGGGGCGCGTCGGCGGAGGAGACGCTGATCCGCCGTCCGATCCCGTCGACGGGCGAGATGCTGCCGGTCGTCGGCATCGGCACCTCGCGCCGCTACGAGGTGGCCCCCACGGCCGAGGCCGTCGCGCCGCTGCGCGCGGCGGTCGAGCGCTTCGTGGCGCTCGGCGGATCGGTGATCGACACCGCCCCGAGCTACGGCACGGCGGAGGACGTGCTCGGGTTGATCCTCCCGGACGGCGCCTTGCGCGACAAGGTATTCCTGGCGAGCAAGGTCGACACCACCGGCCGCGAGGCCACGCGCGCCGAGTTCGAGCGTTCGCTGGCGCGGATGAAGGTCGCGCGGATCGACCTCGTGGCCGTGCACAACCTGATCGACGCCACCGAGAACCTCGCGGTGCTGCGCGACCTCAAGGCGGAGAAGCGGATCCGCTACCTCGGCGTCACCGTCTGGCGGGACGGGCAGTTCGACGGGCTGGAGCGCGTGATGCGCAGCGAGACCCTCGACGCGATCCAGGTCAACTACGCGATCGACAACCGCGAGGCGGCCGAGCGCATCCTGCCGCTCGCCGCCGACCGGGGCCAGGCGGTGATGGTCAACGTGCCGTTCGGACGCGACCGCCTGTTCAAGGCGGTCCAGGGCAAGGCGGTGCCGGACTTCGCCAAGGCCTTCGGCTGCGAGACCTGGCCGCAATTCTTCCTGAAATACGTCCTCGGCCACCCGGCCGTGACCTGCCCGATCCCCGGCATGGCGAAGGTCGCCTACGTCGAGGACAACCTCGCCGCGGCCCGCGGGCGCCTGCCCGACGCGGCCGAGCGGAAACAGATGGAGGCCTTCATCGATGCGCTCTGACCTTTTCGGACTTTCCCGTCGCGCCGCGCTCATGGCCGGCCTCGCATGCCTCGCGTTTCCGGCGATGGCGCAATTTCCGGCACTGGCGCAGGAGACATCCAAAAAAATTCGGATCGGCGTGATCGGCTCGGGCAACATCGGCGGCACGATCGGGACCCTCTGGGTCAAGGACGGGCACGAGGTGATGTTCTCCTCCCGCCATCCCGAGACCCTGAAACCCATGATCGAAGCCCTGGGCGACAAGGCCAAGGCCGGCACGCCCGAGGAGGCGATCGCCTTCGGCGACGCGGTGTTCGTGGCGGTGCCGTACAAGGCCTATCCGGAACTCTCGAAGTCCTACGCCGCCGCCCTCAAGGGCAAGGTCGTGCTCGATGCCGGCAACGCCACCAAGGCGCGCGACGGCGAGCTCTACGACGAGGTCCAGGCCAACGGCATCGGCGCGACCTCGGAGAAGTACTTCCCCGGCGCCAAGCTCGTCCGGGCGTTCAACGCGGCCAACTACAAGGTCTTCGCCAAGGAAGGCGCGAACGGCGGCAAGGACCGGGCGGGCGGGCGCATGGCGATCCCGATCGCCGGCGACGACGCGGGCGCGGTCAAGGTCGCCGAGGGCCTGGTGCGCGACGCCGGCTTCGACCCGGTTTTGGTCGGCGGCCTGAAGGACGCGAGCAAGTTCGCCATGGGCTCGCCCGGCTTCGGCCACGAGCAGACCGCGCCGGACCTGCGCAAGACCCTCGGGCTGACGCAGTGACGAGGGCCAATGGGCAACTCCCTCTCCCCTCTGCGGGAGAGGGTGGCCCATGCAGTGGGTCGGGAGAGGGGAGCGCGCTGTCAGGATACGGCGCTCCCCTCTCCCGACCCCTGCTGACGCAGGGGCCGCCCTCCCCCGCAGAGGGGGAAGGGCGCGTCGGAACCGGCTCTGGCAACGGGTTCACGCGATGAGTCACGCCGCGATGCCGACCGAGGCTGCGCCTTCGAACGCCTTCGCGCGCCTGGTCGGCGCCCGGCCCGGGGAGGGGCCGGCGCTGGCTTGGTCCTGGGCCTACATCTTCTCGATCCTGGCCGCCTACTACGTGCTGCGGCCGATCCGCGACCAGATGGGCGTGGCCGGCGGCATCGAGAACCTGCCGTGGCTGTTCACTGCGACGCTCGTCGGGATGCTGGCGCTGAACCTGCCCTTCGCGTGGCTGGTCAAGCGCATGCCGCGCGCGCGCTTCGTGCCGCTGACCTACCGCTTCTTCGCCAGCAACATCCTGCTCTTCGCCCTGGCCCTCTACCTCGCGCCGCCGGACTGGGAGGTGTGGATCGGACGGGTGTTCTTCGTCTGGCTGTCGATCTTCAACCTGTTCGTGGTGTCGATCTTCTGGGCGACCATCGTCGACGTGTTCTCGACGAGCCAGGGCAAGCGCCTGTTCGGCTTCATCGCGGCCGGCGCGACGCTGGGCGCCATCGCCGGATCGGCGACGACCGCCCTGCTCGCCAAGGCGGTGCCGACCTGGGGCCTGATGCTCGGCGCGGTGGTGCTGCTCGAATGCGCGGTGTTCAGCATGCGCGGGCTCGCCCGTCTCTCCGAGCGCCTGCGGCAGGCGCCGTCGGGCGGCCCCGAACAGGGGACCGGTCAGGTGATCGGCGGCAGCGTGTTCGCCGGCGTGACCCGGACGCTGGCCTCGCCCTACCTGCTCAACATCTCCCTGTTCCTGCTGCTGTTCTCGGTCACCTCGACCTACCTGTATTTCCAGCAGGCGGCGATCGCCAAGGCGAGCTTCCCCGACCGCGCGGCGCAGACGGCGTTCTTCGCCGGCGTCGACCTCGCCGTGAACGTGCTGACCCTCGGGGTGCAGTTCTTCCTCACCGGGCGGATCGTGCGGCGGATCGGCGTCGGGCTGACGCTGGCGATCCTGCCGGCGCTGAGCATCCTCGGCTTCGGCCTGCTGGCGCTGGCGCCGTCGATCGCGGCGATCGTCGGCTTCCAGGTGCTGCGGCGGGCGGGCAACTTCGCGATCAGCCGGCCGATCCGCGAGGTGCTGTTCACGGTTGTGCCGCGAGAAGACCGCTACAAGGCCAAGAGCTTCATCGACACCGTGGTCTACCGCCTCGGCGACCAGGCCGGGGCGTGGTCCTATGCCGGCCTGGGTGCCCTCGGGTTCGGCGCGGCGGCGGTCTCGGTGGTGGCGGTGCCGCTCTCGGCGGCCTGGCTCGTCAACAGCCTGTGGCTCGGACGGGCGCAGGAGCGGCGCCACCGCGACGCGGGGACAGCGGACGCGCCGGGCTACGCCGAAGGGATCTGATGGTGGCTCAGCGGCGGCGGGCGCGGACCCGGACCGGTTGCAGGGCCGGCGCCCCCCTATCGCGACCTGCGAGCACGAGGCCGATCGCCGCCCACCCGGCGAGCGCCGCGGCGACGCCGTGGCCGAGCCATTCGACTAACCCGAGGATCGTCATGGAACCGCCCTCCGAATCGTAGTTCAGGCTGGGCGCCTGACGGTTAACGAAAGGTTAATGCCGGGCCCGCCCGATCTCCGGCGACCCCGAAGCGCAGAGCAGGTGCGGGTCCCGTCCGCCGCGACGGGATCTGTCCGCCGCCGCAACCGTTAAGCTCGCATTAACCCTGGCGCTTCGATGGAGCATCGGACGCGGCCCGGCCGAAGGGAGACGAGCGAAGGCATGCGCTGCTGGTCCGCCCTGTGCCTCGCTCCGGTCCTGGCCTTTGCGAGTTTTCCCCTTGCGGGCGCGCCGGCCTCGGCGCAGGAACCGCTCTTCCTGCGCATCCGTCCCGCGGACGCGCCCCCGCCCGCGATCGGCTCCGGCGGAGCCGACGCGGCGGTCGCGGCGGCCCGGGCGGCGCGCGAAGCGGTGTGGGAGCGCAGCACGGTCCGCGCGAACATCGCCATCGCGTCGGTCTGCACCGGCTGCCTCGGCCGCCCGCCCGCGCCGACGCCCCTGCGG
>NZ_VRUT01000185.1:0-8182 GCF_008039465.1 Methylobacterium sp. WL120
CTGCGTTGGTCGCCCGTCGCCTGGCCGACCCCGCCGCCGGCCCGGACCGCACATCGCCCGCCGCTCGCCGGCCGGCCGAGGGCACCGCCGACCCCGCTCTGATCGAACCTTGGACCTCTTCCGGCGGGCCGCTCCCGCCTGCCTCCCGATCAGACGAGCCCAGCCGATGTCCCTTCCGTCAAAACTCCGGCTGCGCGCCGGAATCCTGCTCCTGTCCGCCTGTCCCGTTCCCCTCGCCGCCGCGCCCACCGAAGAGAGCGTGACGCTGTCCGAACTTTCCGTCGTGGGCGAGCGCGACGGCCCGGCGGCGGCCGTCCCCTTCGGCGTCGCCGCGCCGCAGGGCTCGGCGCCCAGCGTCATCGAGCATCCGGTCGGGCAGGTCGTGACCGAGATCGGGCGGCGGGACACCATCGAGAACCGGCCGGCGACGAGCATCGGCGCGGTGCTCGCCAACAGCCCCGGGGTCACCGTGCGCCAGGGCAACGGCGGGCGCGACGTGATCATCTCGATCCGCGGCAACAACGCCCGCTCCACCGGCGTGATCAAGAACACGGTCGTGCTGGAGGACGGGTTCGTCCTGACCCAACCCGACGGCGCCTCGCGCTTCGACATCGCCGACCCGCGGGCCTATTCCCGCATCGACGTGTTCCGCGGGCCGCAATCGGCACTGTTCGGCAACTACGCGACCGGCGGCGCGATCGCCTTCCGCACCCGCACCGGCCGCGAGATCGACGGGTACGAGGTCGGCACCGATGCCGG
This sequence comes from Methylobacterium sp. WL120, assembly GCF_008039465.1. NCBI lineage: Bacteria > Pseudomonadati > Pseudomonadota > Alphaproteobacteria > Hyphomicrobiales > Methylobacteriaceae > Methylobacterium > Methylobacterium sp. WL120. The sequence continues at coordinate 760 of NZ_VRUT01000185.1, forward strand.
CAGCTTCGGCTACCTCAGCAACTATTTTACGGTCGGCGGCGCCAGCGGCCCGTTCGAGATCAGCCTGTTCGCCAGCGACGTGCGCGCCAACGGCTACCAGGACCATGCGTCCTACGACACGCAGACCATCGACCTGCTCGCGAGCTACACCCCGACGCCGGACAACCGCTTCACCCTGAAGGTGATCAACAACGACCTGCAGGCGGACCTCGCCGCCCGGTCCTCGCTCAACGACTTCCGGACCAACCCGTACCAGCGCGGCTGCGCGGCGGCCGCGACCGCCGCCGCCGGCTGCACCTTGACGAACCTCATGGTGAACGGCGCCTTCGGCCGGACGGTGGGCGTGACCGCCGACGAGGCCGGGTTCGGGCGCAAGGACCGGCGCACGATCGTGGCGGCGCGCTACGAGCACGACATCGACGCGCAGACGACGTGGCGCACGCAACTCGGCTTCGACGAGCGCAACTTCAACCAGCCGTTCTACGCGACGTCGTCGCGGGGCTCGTACCCGTCCTGGAACTTCCTCACCGACGTGACCCGGCGCTACGACCTGTTCGGCCTCCCGGCGGTCGGCTACGTGGCGCTGGCCTACAACACGATCGACAACCACATCTCGACCTACAACCGCGCGCCCTATGGCGGCCCGCGGCTGGGCGCGCTGATCGGCGAGCAGGAGGCGGTGCAGTCGAACCTCGGCGGCCGCGCCCGCACCGAGGTCGCGCTGTCCGACCGGTGGACGGGGGTCGTCGGCATCAGCGCCGAGGGCACGGCGATCACCGGGCGCAATCTCGCCTACGCCTACAATGCGACGGGCGCGACCACGACGATCGCGGACGTGAACCGCACCTTCCTCAACGTCGCCCCGGAGCTGGCGCTGGTCTACCGCCCGGGCACGGAGTGGGCGTTCCGCGGCCGCGTCGCCACCGGGTACACCACGCCGGCGGCGAGCAACCTGTTCGTGACCGCGGCGGGCCTGCCCGGCAACAACACCGGGCTGCAGACCCAGGAGAACCTCGGCTTCGACCTCGGCGCCGAGTGGACGCCGACCGAAAACCTGCGCCTCAGCGTCACCGGCTTCTACGAGTTCTTCCGCAACGAGCTCGTCTCGCAATCGCCCGGCGCCGGCCTGCAGAGCTACACCTTCAACGCCCCGGCATCCGAGCATCGCGGCATCGAGGTCGGGATCGATTGGGCCTTCGCGCCGGGCTGGCGCGGGGTGGCCGCCTACACCTTCGACGACCAGATCTACACCCGCTACGTCGAGCAGCTCAGCGCCGGCACGCTGACCCGACGCCTCGACCGCGCCGGAAACCGCATCCCCGGCGTGCCGGCCAACCAGCTGCTGGCCCGGATCGGCTACGACGTCCCGGCCGGGCCGCTCGCCGGGCTCGGCGCCTTCGTCGAGACCGTGTTCCAGGACGACTTCTACCTCGACAACGCCAACCAGCTGAAGGCGCCGGGCTACGCCGTCGTCAACGCCAACGTCCACTACGCGACGGAGCTGGTGGGCGGCTACGCCAAGCGCCTCACGGTCTACGCCGAGGTGCGCAACGTGTTCGACACGGTCTACGCGGCCTCCGCCCAGAACCTCGCCAACTCGATCAGCGCGACGACCGGCGTGCAGAACGGTGCCGCCGCGCTCGCCGCCGTCACCGGCTCGATCTACGCCGGCGCCCCGCGCAACGTGGTGGCGGGGATGAAGCTGGCGTTCTGAACCCTCAGATCACGGCCTCGATCAGCCCGAGGCGGCGGGCCTCCTCGGCCTCGATGTACCAGTTGTACGGGGCGCGCTCGATCACCGCGTCGAGGGTCACCTGCGAGCCCTCGACGAGGTTGGCGAAGCCCTCGTTCTGGATCGCGATCGAGCATTCGATCTCGTGGAGCGTCGCCTTCACCGTGGCGATGCAGGTGGTGAGCGGGCCGTTGATCTGAAGCTCCTTGGCGAGCTTGCGCTCGTGGATCATCAGCCGCGTGCCGGGGGTGAGATAGCGGTTCTTCCGGGTGAAGAAGCTCATGAAGGTGGTGCCGGCGGAGTAGATCGCCGCCTTGCCGAGGAAGGCGTAGCGGCATTGCGGGTTCATCGCGCTCTTGAAGCGGATGTCCTCGCCCATCATCCGCGCCACCTCCGGGTCGCCGCCGAGCGTGGTCAGCTCGACCACGACGAGCCCGTCGCACGGCGCCTGGCCGATCTGGCGCCGGAAGTCCTTGTACATGTCGTAATCCACCGTGCCGGCGAGCAGGACGGTCGGGGCCGCGAAGTCGGCGGCCTTCAGGGGCGTCGTGTCCAAGGTCGTATCTCGGGTCTGATCCATGGGGAGCTGTGGCCTTGCGATGCCGGCGACGCCGCGATGCGCGCCGGCTCTACGGCCTGCACAACCCGCGCCGGACGGGTTCGTTCAGGAAAAAATCCGCATCCGGGAACCCGTCAGCGCGACAGGCCGTCGTCGGGCGCGCGCAGGCGGTAGCCGACGCCGGTCTCGGTGAGCAGCAGGCGCGGGCGCTCGGGGTCGGCCTCCAGCTTCTGCCGGAGCTGGCGCATGTAGACCCGCAGGTATTGCGGGTCGGACGAGGCCGAGACCGCGCCCATCAGCTGGGCGTGGGTCAGCACCTTGCCGGCATGCTGCACCAGCACGCGCAGGAAGTCGTATTCGCGCGGCGTCAGCTTCACCTCGCGTTCCTCCACCCGGACGATGCGGCGCACGAGGTCGACGCTCAGAGGGCCGACCCGGAACAGCGGGCGCTGCCCTTCCGTCGCGAGCTGGTGGCGGAGCGCCGTGCGGATGCGGGCGAGCAATTCGCCCATGCCGAAGGGCTTGGTGACGTAGTCGTCGGCCCCGAGGTCGAGCGCCTCGACCTTCCCGGTCTCGTCGTCGCGGCTCGACAGCACCACCACCGGCAGGGCCGGATGCGCCTTGCGGATCTCGGCGAGCAGGTCGTGCCCGCGCATGTCGGGCAGCCCGAGGTCGAGGATCACGAGGTCCACGGTCTCGTGGCCCGACGCCTTGCGGCGCAAGGTCTCGAGGGCGGTACGGCCGTCCGGCGCCTCGAGCACGGCGTAGCCCTGCGTCCCGAGCCCGGTGCGCAGCAGCCGCCGGATCGGCGGCTCGTCGTCGACGACGAGGACGTGCAGGGTCATGCGGCCCGCTCCGACGCGGTCCGGGCCGGCTCGGCGGGGACCGGCAGGGCGATGGTGAAGGCCGCGCCCGCGCGGTCGCGGCGGTTGGCGCCTGTCACGGTGCCGCCCATCGCCTCGATGAAGCCGCGCGAGATCGGCAGGCCGAGGCCGGTCCCGGCCCGCACGCTGTCGGCCTTGGCGACGCGGTAGAACGTGTCGAACACCCGCTCCCGGTCGGCCTCGGGCAGGCCGTCGCCCTCGTCGAGGACCTCGATCAGCACCCGCATCCCCTCCCGTCGCCCGAGCAGGCGGATCGTCGAGCCCTCGGGCGCGTACTTGCCGGCGTTGTCGAGGAGGTTGACCAGCACCTGCTCGAACAGCACCGGGTCGAGCCGCAAGGGCGGCAGGTCCTTGGCGATCTCCACCGCCACGCGGTGGGCGGCCAGGATCTTGTCCATGCGCCGCAGCGCCGTGTCGGCGACCTCCGCGACGTCGTGGAGGGCGACGTTGGGCACCACCGCGCCGGCCTCCAGGCGGGTCATGTCGAGGAGGTTGGCGATGAAGCGGTTGAGGCGCTCGGATTCGGCGATGACGGTCGCCAGCAGGTCGGCCTTCTCCGTGCCGTCGAGGGCGTCGTCGAGGTCGCGCAGCGTCGTGGCCGCCCCGAGCACGGCGGCCAGCGGCGTGCGCAGGTCGTGCGAGATCGAGGTGAGCAGGGCCTGGCGCAGGCGGTCGGTCTCGGCCGCGCGCTCGGCCCGGTCGAGGTCCTCGACGAGGCGGACGCGCTCGATGGCGAGCGCGCCCTGGTCGGAGAGCGCGTCCACGAGGCGCCGGCTCTCCGGCGAGAGGATCGGCCCGGGCCGGTCGGCATCGAGGCCGATCACGCCGAGCGTGCCGCGGCCGGTCCGCATCGGCAGGAACAGGCGCTTGGCGCCGGGCAGGGTGTCGGCGCCGCGGCCGGCCGCGCGGTCGTTGTCGAAGGCCCAGGTCGCGGCGGCGAGGTCGGCGGCGTCGAGGGTGTCCTCGGGCGGGTAGCCGGCCCGCACCGCGATCGCGCCGTCCTCGGGCAGGAGCAGCACGACGCGGACCTCGAGGCTGGCGGCGACCTGGTAGGCGGTGGCCCACAGCACGTCGTCGAGCGTGCCGCAGCCGGCGAGCTTGCGGCTGAAGCCGTAGAGCCGCTCGCTCGCGACCGCCCGCGCCCGGGACACTAGCGCCTCCTCGCGGGTGCGCGCGGCGAGGTTCGAGACCAGCACCGCGACCAGCGTGAACAGGCAGAAGGCGGCGACGTTGGTCGGGTCGGCGATGGTGAAGGTGTAGAGCGGCGGCAGGAAGAAGAAGTTGTAGGCGAGCGACGCGGCCACCACGGCGGCGAGCGAGGGCCAGAGCTCGAAGCTCACCGCGACGGCGACCACCGCGGTGAGCAGGACGAGGTCGGCGTTCTCGACCCCCAGCGTCGGCTGCAAGGCGAGCGCGATCCCGAGGGCGACGGCGACGGCGCCGAGCGCGACCGCGTAGGGCCAGGCCGAGCGGGCGGGCTCCGGGGCGGCCGTGCGCAGGGGCTTCGGCGGGTCCGCGTCCTGCGTCTCCCTCTGCGCCTCGCCCGCGACGACGTGGACGCTGATCGTGCCCGAGCCGCGCACGAGGTCGCGTACCACCGAGCCGTTCAGGATCTCGAAGAGCCGCGAGCGCTCGGACTTGCCGACCACGACGTGGTTGGCGTTGGTGCTTCGCGCATAGGCCAGGATGTCGTCGGCGATCCGCCGCGAGCCCGGCACGGTCGCGGCCTCGCCGCCGAGGCGGTCGGCCAGCCGCAGGGTGTCGGCGATGCGGTCGCGCGCGGCCTCCGACAGCGCCTGCGCCCGCGGCCCCTCGACGGAAAGCGCGGTCCAGGGCGCGTGCAGCCGGTCGGCCAGGCGCTTGGCGTAGCGCACCAGGCCGGCCGCCCGCGGATCCTCGCTGACGCAGACCAGCACCCGCTCGCCCGCCCCCCAGGGGCCGGGGATGGCGTGGGCGCGCATGTGGCTCAGCAGCTCGTCGTCGACCCGGTCGGCGGTGCGGCGCAAGGCCAGCTCGCGCAGAGCGGTCAGGTTTCCGCGGGAGAAGTAGTGCTTGAGGGCACGGGTGGCGTTGCGGGGCCGGTAGACCTTGCCGTCCTCCAGCCGCCGGATCAGGTCGTCGGGGTTGAGGTCGATCACCTCGATGTCGTCGGCCCGGTCGAGGATGCCGTCGGGCACGGTCTCGCGCACGCGGATGCGGGTGATCTGCGCGACGACGTCGTTCAGGCTCTCGACGTGCTGGATGTTGAGGGTGGTGTCGACGTCGATGCCGGCGTCGAGCAGTTCCTCGACGTCCTGGTAGCGCTTCGGGTGGCGCGAGCCCGGCGCGTTGGTGTGGGCGAGCTCGTCGACGAGGGCCAGGGTGGGCTTGCGCGCGAGCAGCGCGTCGAGGTCCATCTCGTCGAGGCGGGTGCCCTTGTAGGCGACCGCGCGGCGCGGAACGATCTCGAGCCCGGAAAGCAGGCTCTCCGTCTCCGCACGGCCGTGGGTCTCGACCACGCCGACCACCACGTCGAGGCCGGCGCGGGCCTTGGCCTGGGCGGTCGTCAGCATCTCGAAGGTCTTGCCGACGCCGGGCGCGGCGCCGAGAAAGATCTTGAGCCGCCCACGCGACTGGTCCGCCCGGCGCGCGGCGTTGAGCAGCGCGTCGGGGGAGGGGCGGTCGGGGGCTCGGCTCGGCTCGGTCATCGAGCGCGCATCCTACGCGGAATACGGGGCGACCGGGGCTATTTCGCCATCTCGTCCAGGGCGAGGTTGAGGGCCAGCACGTTCACCCGCGGCTCGCCGAGGAGGCCGAGCCAGCGGCCGCGGACCTGCCCCGCGACGAGGTCGCGGAGGGAGGGCTCGGGGAGCGACCGCGCGGCCGCCACGCGCTTCACCTGGAACAGGGCGGCTTCGGGCGAGATGTCGGGGTCCAGCCCCGACGCGCTCGTGGTCACGAGGTCCACCGGCACCGGCACGCCCGGGTTCTCGGCCTTCAGCCGGGCGAGGTCGGCGCCGACCCGCTCGGCGAGCGCGGCGCTGGTCGGGCCGAGGTTGGAGCCCGACGAGTTCGCGGCGTTGTAGGGCGCCGGCACGGTCTTGGCCGCATCCGCCGGGTCGGCGGCGACGGTGGCCGAGGGCCGGCCCTGGAAGTAGCGCGCGCTGGTGAAGTTTTGGCCGACCAGGCTCGACCCGACGGGTCGGCCGTCGCGCAGGACGATCGAGCCGGCGGCCTGGCTCGGGAAGGCGAGGCCGGCGAGCCCGGTCATGGCGAGGGGGTAGGCGAGCCCGGTGAGCGCGGTCAACGCGATCAGCAGGACGAGTGCGGGGCGGAGCTGGGTCAGCATGGCGGGGTCTCGGGACGCGAAGGGAAAGATCAGGCGAGGTGGAGCGCGGTGACGGCGAGGTCGATCGCCTTGATGCCGGCGAAGGGCACCAGGATTCCGCCCAAGCCGTAGATCAGGAGATTCTGGCGCAGCAGTGCCCCGGCCCCGACCGCCCGGTAGGCGACGCCGCGCAAGGCCAGCGGGATCAGCGCGACGATGATCAGCGCGTTGAAGATGATCGCCGACAGGATCGCGCTCTGGGGCGAGGCGAGCCCCATCACGTTCAGCGCCTGGAGCTGCGGGTAGAGCCCGAGGAACATCGCCGGGATGATGGCAAAGTATTTCGCCACGTCGTTGGCGATCGAGAAGGTGGTCAGCGCGCCCCGCGTCATCAGCAGCTGCTTGCCGATGCCGACGATCTCGATGAGCTTGGTCGGGTCGGAATCGAGGTCGACCATGTTGCCGGCCTCGCGGGCCGCCACCGTGCCGGTGTTCATCGCGACGCCGACGTCGGCCTGCGCCAAAGCCGGGGCGTCGTTGGTGCCGTCGCCGCACATGGCGACGAGCTTGCCCTCCGCCTGCTCCTTGCGGATCAGCGCCAGCTTGTCCTCCGGCGTCGCCTGGGCGAGGAAGTCGTCGACGCCGGCCTCGGCCGCGATCGCGGCGGCGGTGACGGGGTTGTCGCCGGTGATCATCACCGTGCGGATGCCCATGCGGCGCAGTTCCGCGAAGCGCTCGCGGATGCCGCCCTTCACGATGTCCTTCAGCGTCACCACGCCCAGCAGCCGCCCGTCGCGGGAGACGGCGAGCGGCGTGCCGCCGGCCCGGGCGACCTCGTCGGCGATGGCGCGGACCTCCTCGACGCCCTCCGTCGAGGCGGTCCGCGCGTAGGCGAGCGCCGCGCTCGAGCCCCAGTGGCTTATACACAAAAACGCGCCCCC